>NZ_CDRNIL010000110.1:0-11709 GCF_977014125.1 Massilia phosphatilytica | reverse complement strand
TGTAACGTCTCGACCGTTACGTATTGCTAAGGTTAAAACGGAGGAGTTAGTTGGATGATCCAGCACCTGAACGTGCGGGCGGCACCTACCATGCTGTCCGAAGGCGAGTGCTTCGAATTCGAGGACGGGACCGATCCGTCGCTGGTGGTCGCGCGCCTCGTCAACGGCGCCGGGTCCTGACCCGGCGCGATACCGGTGGCTCAATCTTGTCGCCGAAGAGGTCGGGTTGTACTGACGGCGGCGGTGACTCTTGTAACGGTGCAGGCTCTGCTTGCGGTATTACAGGTGTCGTGTTCGTCGTGGTTTCGTAGGGATCGATCTCCGCCGCCATGCGGTTCGTATGCACCAGTACGTCATCGAGGATGCGGTATCTGGCAGGATCCACGAGGGCGGCCGATTCCATGAGTATTCGCCGCTGTGTCTCCACCGATGCCCGGACCATTGCCACCGTGCGGCTGCCCGCGTGGCCGGTCACCAGCTTGCGGTAACGATGCTCTTCCCACTTGTCCTGTTCGCGCTGCGACAGTGCGTTCGGATAATGGCGTGCCTTGTAACGAAGGAATAGCTCACCGAGCCTGGGGTCGCTGAACTCCGGTTTCACGAACGACAACTCGGCTGGTTCGAGTTCCCGCAGCAGGTCGAGCCCACGGCGATCGTGATTGCCAATAAAACCCTCGTAAAGTGCTTGTTCGACATCCGCCTCGACCGGATCCCGGGCGTAGACAACTTGCAGCATCCGTGGCAGGTCGAGCGTATCCAGTACGCCCAACATTGTGGTTACGTTGGCCAATGCCGCCGCCACGTCGATGTCGAGTTCGATTGCGCGTTCACGCGACAGGACGTGCAGGTTGTTGAAAACCGCCGGCGATTTGTTGGCCGCAATGCTGTGAAGCGGCATGCCTTCGAAGTCTTCGGGACGTTGGTCCTGGCGAGTGAAGAGGCGCAGCCGGACGCTCTCGGCATCGAGGTCGAGGAGCTGGCGCGGGTCCTTCGACAGGTCCCAGGCGACTACCTCGTTCCGGTTGGTGGGATGCTGAGTGATCGGAAACATGAGCCGGACAGCAGCGGCGCTCTTGGCCTCGGCACCGATATGGATGAATGGGGCATGCGACGCCGCATTCATCGCCTGCAAAGCGCGTGCTTTGTCGCGCATCGAAAACATGTGCGTGTACAACTGTGGCTGGCGATCCTTGATCAGTCGTGCGAGTTCGACCGTCGTGTAGACGTTCGAAAGGGCATCATGTGTCGACTCGTGCAACAGCCCGTTGGCGGCGCTTACTTGGTCCAGTATGAAGGATACGCTACCGCTGTCGTCGCGGGGCCATTCGAGGCTTTCTGGACGTAATGCATAGGTAGCGCGTATAAGTCCGATCAAGTCCCATCTGCCACATCCGTTTTTCCATTCGTGCGCGTAAGGGTCGATCAGGTTCCGCCAGAACATGAAGCGGGTGATTTCATCGTCAAAGGCAATCGAGTTGTAACCGAAGCCAATGGTACCTGGCGTGCTTAGCTGGCGATGGACTTCGTTCACGAAGGACAGCTCGGATTGTCCGATCTCATCGCAAAACTGGGGAGTAATGCCGTTCAGGAGGCATGCCGCCGGATCGGGCAAATGATCAGGTGACGGCCTGCAATGCAGCGATGTCGGATTTCCGATGATGTTCAGGTCCATGTCGAGACGGACGCAAGCGAACTGCATTGGACGATCCCGAACGGGATCGCTTCCTGTTGTCGCGTAATCGAATGCCAGCAGAGTGTTCATAACGAGCTCGCGGATCGTGGACGAGATCATTATAGGTTTGCGTGTGAGTCGGCAGAGCACACCTGGCTTAGCGATGGAATGGCTCTTCGTTTTCGACCGGAGCATCGCTGCCTCAGTATGCTGGGTCGAAGCCAGGTTTTATGCTGAATCGGTTGGCGCAGAGGAGGCGTTCATCGAGAAGTGGGGGTTTGTTTTGCTGTGGCTGCGCAGGGCATCTCTTCCTGTCAAAACAGCCCATTCGCCAGGCGCCAAGTGAGGCCGCTATCCGCATAAAAGCATCCGGACGCGACGGAATATTAACGGTTAATATTCCGAGCTAAGTGTTTGATTTTTATGATATTTTTCTGAAATATGCTTTCCGAAATTTTGCTAAGTGTTTGATTAGTAAGGATTTTTCTGAGTCCTTGCGAGACTTTCAGTCTAGTCTGCTCACAATGGCGCGGCCTGGTGGACAAGGCGCAATGTAGCGAAGCGCATGCGAGCGCCGTACGTATCCGATACATCACCTACAGTGTACGATTTGAGGAGAATGTATTGGACGCTCGACGTTGCCTCTGCACTGTCTAGTGCAGACCGCCGATCGTGTTGTGTTCCCAGCGGCAGGGACTGCCATACAGCCGTGCCAACGAGATGATAACGATCGCGAGGACTTGGTCGGCAGGTTTTTCGCGACATGTTGCGTACTTAGGTTGACAATCACAGCTTTCCGCGTTTCGCACAGTAAAACCAGTTCGGCGCCGAGGCTTGGCAGGTATGTTTGTGGCTCCGCAACAAGCAGGTGACAGTCGCCAGCCCAGAATCTCGTTCTGCGAGCGTCCGAACCCCTCTTTGGTACTTCGCGCGAGAGTCAGAGTCGACAATGATATGAAAAGTCCGCCTTGGGCCGCGCAGTATAGTTTTACTAACTTGGCGACGAACTGATTTGACCGAGTGGACTGCCACTTTTGGAGGACGGCTTATTGAACGACATTCTCGTGAAGGCACGAGACGGCCGTTGCCCAAACGCCGCGTACGTCAGGCTCGATGACGGATCGTCCAAGTCAGCGTTTTGCGTGAGCTCATGCCATTAGTCGGCAACCGCTCCTTCCTTTGGCTGCAAACTATCAAAACCCGCCCCCCATCCTGAGCTGGCAAGCGCTGGAAATGCGTCAAGCCATCATGCCTTCTCAACGTCGCCCTAATGAGGCCGAATACACACGTACTCGCATGGCGAAATGATTTCGCGCTTACGTTGCAAGGACAACACCGCGAACCATATCCGTCAATCGTCAATGCATGGCATTGCAACAAAAAGGGCACCATCCAGGCGCCCGTATTAACCGTTAATATTTATATCTTGAGCCGATTGATTTTATTGAATAAAATGCCGATGGCTTGATTTCATTAAACCTAAACCTTTGTTTTTAAACGGTTTTCTTTTTCTGCATAAACATCCCGGCAAACTCGCGCAGTGCACCCGTCGCGTCGAGGCGAGGTCGACATCAACACCTTCCTCGACCTTGATCACGATCTCGCGTTCCCTGATCTGCACCTTGAAAGCGGACACTCCGTTCTTGTCCGTGATCATCCTTGGCTCGGGTGGCTCGGTGCGAACTCGCTTCTTTTCGAAGGGCTCGACGAGCACCGCGCGCAGTTCATCGACGTCCATCTCCGGCTTGTCCATCAGGACCTCGACACCCGCAGTGATCGTGACGATCGCCTGCGGATGCTTGGCAATCACTTCCTTGACGACACGAGCATGACGGGTTTTAAGCAGCCCGGGGTATTTCTCGAGCAGGTCGATGATCGGCGTCGGGAACTGCAACGGCTGCAGGCATTGGGACACGCAGCCTCGGAACCCAGAACAGGTTCGCGATCCCTTTCTGGTCGGTCGCGAATCCGCGGTCGAGTGCCTCCTGGGTATGCCTTGGCGCGCGCTCGTACGTGCTGAGTTCTTCGTTGCTTTCGTTGCTACGTGAGCGTCGCCAGCTCGGCGTCGCGATCGCTCAGCGCACGGACGCGCGCGTCGATCTCCGACCAGCCGATCAGCCGAGCTGCACGGGTACGCCGGTGCCCGGAAACCAGTTCGTACTTCCCGGACGGCAGGCGGCGCACGACGATGGCTTCGTCCTGGCCGCGTGCCTTCAGCGTTTCGCCCAGCAGCTGGATGCGGGTCTCGTCGGTAACGCTGCGCGGCTGATAGGGTGAGTCGACGATGTCTTGCAGTGCGACCTTGCGGACGACATTGGACTCGTCGACTGGCACAGCGGGACGAGTTCCACCGCGACGGGACCCGGCACGGGCGCAGGGTGCGGCCGCTTGCGCGTCGACCGCATCGTCGCGCAACAGGTCTTCCAGAGACTTCGATGCGCCGCTCGGTGGCGGTGTCATGTGCATCGGTTGCGGCGTCGGAGGCGCCGGGCGCAGCCGGTCCTTCAGGCTGGCCGTGAACGCGGCTTCGGATTGGTGTGCTTTACTCACAAATTCTCCTGATGGTCAGATGCAGTGCGGCTTCATGCCGCGCGCAAGGTGTCCGCTTTTGTATGCGCACCAAGGACGCCCATCTTTTCGACCAGCTCTTTCGTTGTCGCACGCAGTTCATCTGCCGGAGTGCTGCTCGGACGCGACAAGGCCAGCGGCAAGCCGTCGTCGTCATCCAGAACCTTCTTGAATTCCTCGCTGCGTGCGCACTGTCTTGTCCATCCACGCGTCGGGATACTTGCTCGTCAGCGCAATGACCTGGGCCGCGACGCGGACTCGAGAATCGTCAAAGAAGTTGCCGAGGATCGCCGACTGCGGGTACTTGCCGTATTCTTCCTGCATCTCGCCCAGCACACCAGCCAGGTAGGACACGGACTTGGTGCTGTACCGTTCCATCGACACCGGGGCCACTACGAAATCGCTGGCGAGCAACGCCCCACGGGTCGTCTGGTTTTTCGCTGGCGGCGCATCGAACATGATGACGTCGTATTGCGACAGGTCGAGGTCCTTGTTCTTGCCTGAACGGCCTTCGGCGAGCCAGCGCGCGATCGCCAGTTCCGGTTTCTTGCCCATGATGGCGTCGACCGTGAACAGTGCTTCGAGGCGGTCCAGCGTCACCTCGGACGGGATCAGGTGCGGCCCATTCTCCCCGAACGGTTTTTTGATGACCGCGGACAGCAATTGCGTCTGTCCGTTCTGTTGCCATTGAGGCAGCAGGTGTCCAAAATGATAGTTCACGCAGGTGTCGACCGGCATGCTGGTTACCGTCGCTTCGTCGGGCGTCAGTTCCGGGTCATAGCCGAAGGAGATAGTCAGGTTGGCCTGGAAGTCCAGATCGATGACCAGCACGCGCAAACCCAGCAATGCGAGGATGCAGGCGATGTTCGATGACAGGGTTGTTTTACCGACGCCGCCCTTTGGCGCATACACTGTCAGGATCCGTTTGGCCTTCGCCGTGACACCATATTTTTTCGCCCGATACGCGGCCAGGTCATAGATGTTCTCGATGGTGAACAGGCGGGTCTTCGGACCGACACCCCCCTGCCGCTCGATTTCAAGGCCCGCCTCGTCCGAGTCGCGACGAACGGAATCGACACTGATGCCCAATAGCCTTGCCACGGCCTGGACTTTGAAGGTTTTGCGCTTCAAGAGGCTTCTCCTGGATTTCGATCAGGTAATTTTTACAAAATCGCAGCCTTTATGCAAGGGAAAAAACCTGTTTTCAACAAAAAACCTAGCAGCGAAGCGTTTACTACGCGAACTCGAGCATTGGCACGTATGTGTGCGTCGCGCGTACGGTTCAGGTAATTCATGTGGACATACAAAACCTTGGTATACATTCACCAAGGGTAAAACCGATAACCATGCGGGTTCCAGGCCCGACACGGGTGTGGATTTGTATACGAGGTGAATGCTTCTGATATCCGGGGGATGTGGATATGTCAGACCGGGGGAACTTTTGATAGCTCAGGGGTGTGAAAATGTTCGAAAGGGCAATGTTTTTGATAAATGCTGTGGATAAATGGCAAGTTTTGCCCGGCTGCGAGCGTGTTTTCTTGCGCAGGAATGGTTCGATGGCTCATGAATGCTCAATGTCGGCGTTCGCCTGGCCTCCAAGCTCGTCCTGAAACTGCATTGGTGTACCTTTGTGATAGCTAGGACCGGCGTTGTCGCGTATAGGTGACCTTTTTTGATAGCTCGAGCCCAGGTCAAGTGGCTTCGATGATTGTAAAAGGCGCGAACAGAGCTGTGAAGCGTCCTTGGAGACCCTGGTTTTCAAGGGATGCGGTGAACCTTTTTGATGGGCGTTTACGCCATCGATGCTTGCGATCTACACGCGTTCGCTTTTCAAAGACGCCTGGGCTATCAAATTGGTTCACCTGTGCCAGCTCGTTCGACTAGAGAGGGTCATGTGAGCAGTTGGTGCGTTGCTGCGTGGTAAAGTGAGCCCTTGCTAACCTACACCTTGTCGGTGTCCGAGGTGAACCTTTGTGATATCCATTTTGGTGGGCGACGAGCCTCGGGAAAGACGGTTGTCGCGATGGTCTCTGGACGGGTGAAGGTTCGTGATACCCCGGATTCGTTTTCCGTACCCTGGAAGCTTGCTCGACAAGACCGTCCAAGGTGACCGTTTTTGATGGGTTTGCCTCGCAGTGCGTTAGACCGATTCCTGAAAGACGCGTGTGCGATTCTTCGATAATGATGGGAAATGGCGGATGGTGACTGTCTTTGATATCCGCAGCGCGAGAAGCTGGAGCGACGACTACACATTGTTGAAGGAACGCGCACTCGGCAGGAATCGACGCCCATAAAGGTGATCTATCCTGATAGTTTGCCTGGCCTTCGGCAGCTTTTGTTTCGATATGGTGGTCAGAACTGCGCGGGCCTGATCGCCCAGGTGAACGTTTTTGATAGAAAGCCCCCTCGACTGCCACACGATCGTTCGTCCATCTGGCCGACCGAACTCGTAAAGTGAACCTTTGTGATAGGCAGATCTATACATTCCGGCGTGCGCCGTACTGCTGCAAGGTCTTTTGATCGTCATGCGTGAGCACAACGGGTCGGCGTCCACCAAGCACCCGAGGATAAGGTGATTGTTATTGATAGCTGTGTCATTCGCCAAGAGCTGCCATTTCAGGCGTGGTTGACCTTTCCGAAGGCAAGGGGAAAGGTTTTTGATAGAGGCCGGCAACCCAGACATGTGAAACCGTGAATCCGGGTCGCCTCCGTCGATGGACGTAGCGTTCAGGTGAAGTATTTTGATAGCCAACCCATAGTGCGCAGACGTAACAGCCCAACCTCATTAATATAAAGTGAGTACTTGCTATCTCTTATCAGCCCACACGGCGCGGCTCTGTAGTGGTGACGGATTTTGATAACCAGAAGATTGGAGGTATTCAGCCAAGTTGGACCGTAACCGATTCACGCGAGCGCCTGCATGGCGGACGTGCGCCCTGAACGATACGTGGTGCACCATGCGTGTTACCGCTTTCGGGTGAGGATTTTTGATAGCCGCCGTGTCCCTTGTTCCATGCGGGATCGGCCCCGTCTTTAAGGTGAAGGTTCTTGATAGGACTTAAGTGCCCATCCGGGTCGCTTCAGCCCAGTCGACTACGATTTGCCAGGTGTCCCCAGGTTCCCGCAGTCGTCGGTGAACGTTTCTGATACCTGCCTGAACTCGCGCAGGTGACTGGTCTCGCAACGCTTGCGTCAAAGGTCCTTGTATCACGCCGGTTCGGACGTAGCGGGACCCGAAACTGAAATGGTGCATCTTTTTGATAGCCTTGCAGGCCGGACGACAAGGTTGAAACAGCACGGCTTCAATGAAAGGTGATCCATTTTGATAGACGCACACTCGGGTGACGGCGATCGACTCTTGCTCGTCCGTTCTGCGCAGTGTCGGAGGTGAACGTTTTTGATAGGCGAAATGGCGCCCATAGCGCTTTAGGGCTGAGCATTGCACTCTCTAATGTTCGATGAGCGACCGTAAGGTGACCATTTTTGATAGCACCTTGGCGTCAATCCGCGCTCAAGACGTCCAGGTGACTCTTTTTGATAGGGGACCACGTACACTCGGGTGTAGTTTTTTGATAGGCCCCACCTTGGGTATCATGCCAGTTCACCTTTCGTCAGCGGATGACCTACCGTGCTTTGCCGCTACCGTTGATGTACGGACGCGACCATTGACAAATTAAAAATTTGACGCCGGGCATGTCAAGGTGAACAATACGCAATCATAGTTCACCTTATGATGCCGATGAGCCAAGACGACACCAATAACTCGCAGATGGCCCTGGCCCTGCTGTTCGAGCAGAAGCCCGAGATCCTCAAAAAGCCGGTGCAGGCAGTGCACATGGCGATCACGGGCGGGATCCAGAGCAAGACGCAACGTCTGGCCTTCAACGCAATGCTCAAGCACGCGCTCGATGAGCACGCGCGCAACCCGGGCGAGAAGGTCGACACCTATTCGATCTCGCGCGTCGAGCTCATGCGTACGATCAACTACACCTCGCCCAACCGCAAGCATTTGAAGGACACGCTGGCGGCCATGCAGAAGCTGACGGTGCAGTGGGACTACCTGCAGCAGGATGGCGATTCGATCTGGGGTTCCTGCGTGCTGCTGCCCTTCGTCGGATTCGACCGCGACCGCATCTATTATTCGTATTCGCCGCAGATCAAGCCGATGCTGCTCGAGCCGAAGATTTATGCGCGGCTCGACCTGCGGATCCAGCGCGCGTTCCGCCTCGATGCCTCGGCGGCGCTGTACGAATGGGTCAACCGCTTCCGCACCAACCCCTCCAAGCTGACCAATGAGATGCGCTGGGAAGAGTGGCGTTGGGTGATCTATGGCGAAGTCAACGAGAAGTCGGTCCTGAACGAATATAAAATTTTCAAGCGGGAGAAGCTCAAGCCCGCGATCCTCGAGATCAACGAGAAATCGGATCTGACGATCACGCTGCACGAGAACCGCGACGGTGGCCGCAGCGTGAAATATCTGCAGTTCACGGTCGAAGAAAAGGATATTTTTAAGCTCGAGCAGGACGGCGACAAGGACGCCGGCAGTGGCGTCCGTAGCGAATGGGACAAGCGGCTGGAGACGCTGGGCGTGTCGCCGCGCGAACGCAAGAAGATCCTCGACGTGTACACGCCGGACGAGATCGAGGCTGGCTGGCGGTTTACGAACGAACGTGTCAACGACAAGTCGAAGCCCCCGATTAAAAGCCCGGGCGCGTATCTGAAACGCGCACTCGAAGGCAAGTACGCGCCGGGGGCGCCCGTCAAGAAGCCCGCGACTGGCGGCGGTGGCGAGATCGCAGCGATGCAGGACATCCAGGCGCGCTTCACCAAGAAACGTCACGACGATGCCGCGGCAATGTTCGTCGAAATGCCGGACGAGGATCGCGAAGCGGCGATCGCGGAATACAACGCGCTGCAGGAAGTGAGTGCCGCACTGGTACCCGCCGCGGCCAGCAAGCGCACGCCTCGCGTCATGGTGCCGTTCTATGCGTGGCTGGCGAAGAAATACTGGGGTGAGCCGACGGCACAGGAAATCTTCGAGTTCGCTGTTACCTCCGGTGCGATCAGCATCAATCGCGGCGCCTGACGTCAACGCTGGCGTGCCCTTCCGCGGCTGCTTGCCGTCATCGCCGCCATGCGGTCGACCATCATCCGGATATCGTCGATCCGCAGATGGGGTTCATTGCGCAGCAGCTGCTTGTAGAGCAACGACACCAGGGGAATCGCATCGACGGCACGTACCGGCACCGCGACGGCCGCACGGCCGCGCTGGATGAGCCGTACGAAGTAATGCGAGTCCTGGAACTCGATTTGTACCGACTTGTCGTGTGCGCGGCCGTGACCGTCGAATTTCAACGAGCGGATCTTGTTCTCGAACAGCGCCAGGACCTGGTAGGCTTCCTGCACGGTCAGCTGCACCACGATCTTGTTCGGCCAATCGTAGGTTTTGGTCGCGCCGTCGCCCAGTACGACGGCTCCTTCGATGTTCACCGTATACTGCCGCGTCGCTCGCGTCTGCGCCTCGGCGATGCACAGGGCGGCACCGGCGCCGAATATCTTGAACGAATAGTAGGGCGGCACGGCCGGCTCCGCGGCTCCGGCAGTGGGCAAGACAGGGATGAGTCCCAGCCCGCCAAGGTAATGCCGGGCGCCGGGCGCGCGGGGGCTACGCTGCGCGATCGCGTCGAGCGCGTCGAAGAACCTGCGCTGCTCCTTGCGGGCGACCGTGAGCAACTGGTCGATCGCCGTACTGGCACCGAGGTTGCGCAAGGTCACGCGCACGTCCGGCGCCAGCGCACGTACGGTTGCCTCGAGCATGTCGCGCTGCGCGGCGTCGCCGGCGGAGAACGCGCGTAGCGCCTGCCCGAACTCCCTGCCGGCGTCGCATCTGGCCAGTTCGAGCAGCTGCTCGCGTGTCAGTGCAGGCAGCCCGGCTTCCGCCAGGATCGACGAGATTTCCGATACCTTCATGCCTGCACTTTGCCTTTCGCGATTTCGTAGATGCCAGCGGATCGTTCCAGCGCCAGGCCGAGGAGTTTTTTCAGTTCTGCCCGGGTGCGTCCGCCCTTCAATTCTTCCACCGCAAAGGTATTGCGCAATGTGCGGCCGCCGTTGTGGTCGACGTTGATACCGGCACGTCCGAACGTCGCCCGCACCTGCCGGTAGACAGTCACCGCGGACAACGGGTTGCCGGCGAGGTCGCCCGGGAACACCAGGTCGCCCTTGATGCCGAGCGTACTGCGTTCCCTGAGCCAGGCACGCAGCGCCTGCGCCCCGTAGGCGCGCAAAACCGTGTCGTGTGCGTGGCTGGTGTCGTGCTTGCCCTCGGGATTGATCGCCAGGACGATGCCTTCGTCGCCGAACGCACCCCCGAACGGATCGTGCACTTCGGACAGGCGCAGTCCGATCGTCTCGGCAACCTTCAAGCCCCCGAACAGCATCGTGGCCTGCATGGCGTGGTCGCGCCGGCGCTTCCACGCCTTCGGCGGCCGGCCCGCGCGGTTCGGACTGGGTTGTCCGAGCGGGGGCAGGGCATTGATGAAAGTGGCGATGTCCGCGCTATCAAGCACCTGCATGCCGTGATCCTGGGCGATGTAGCCGTTCGCGTTCGCGACCTGCAGCGCGGCCGATGCGGGATTCGGCTGGATCCGTAGATGCTTATAGCAGCGTTCCAGCAGGCGCAGGTAGCGGCGCGAGATCAGGCTGTTCTGTTCGCCGTCCGCGCGGTTCTGGCTGATGAAGCGCACGAGGTCCTGCTCGACGATGAGCGAGAATTTTTTGTTCTCCCGGGCGAGCCACAGGGCGAATTTGCCGAACATCGAACGGTAGATGTGGGCTGACTTTTTCGAGACCGGTTTCGGTTCCGCCAGGCCGAGCCGGTGACTGGTCCTGGCGAAGTCAGGACCCTGGATGAATTTGTCGAAGGCGGCAACGGGATTGGCGTCCCATTGTGTTGGCTCGTCCATGATGATCTCGGTGACGGTACCAGATGACTATACCATAAATGACATTAACTAACAGATACCTGATCTCATTCGACGTGAGGCGACTGCCGCGGACTGGCGGTGGCGGGCCGGGTGTTCTTTGGGCGAGGTGTAGTTGATCGTACGCATGAGCTCGACGCGCGAGATCGAATAGGTGTCGACCTTCTCGCCCGGGTTGCGCGCGTGCTCATCGAGCGCGTGCTTGAGCATTGCGTTGAAGGCCAGACGTTGCGTCTTGCTCTGGATCCCGCACCGTGATCGCCATGTGCACTGCCTGCACCGGCTTTTTGAGGATCTCGGGCTTCTGCTCGAACAGCAGGGCCAGGGCCATCTGCGAGTTATTGGTGTCGTCTTGACTTCATCAGCATCATAAGGTGAACTATGATTGCGTATTGTTCACCTTGACATACCCGGCGTCAAATTTTTAATTCTTCAAGGTGCTGGATCATCCAACTAACTCCTCCGTTTTAACCCTTCACAATGCGT
>NZ_CDRNIL010000109.1:0-5529 GCF_977014125.1 Massilia phosphatilytica | reverse complement strand
TGTGTACCTCGTTCAGTTACGTATTGCTAAGGTTAAAACGGAGGCAGCTAGTTTGGATGATCCAGCACCTAGTTGGCAGCGGCCCGGAAACGATCCCTGTTCGCGCGGTAAAGCTCAGATTGCAGGCTGGGGTCAACGGCTATGTTGCCGAGCCCGATTTAGATATCGATCATGGGATCTTCCACGTCCCGAAATATGTTATCGACAAGCTGCGGCTAAACCCGGCCGACCTGATGATCATGACGATTAAAGGACGCAGCATGGAGCCGATGTATTTCGAAGATGACAAAGTTCTTGTCGACACCTCGAAACAATCACCAAAAAACAATGAGTGCTTCGCTGTTAATTGGAACGGTGAGCCGATCGTGAAATGCCTGATTAGGAAGCCGGAAGGGTGGTGCCTTTATTCTTTCAATAATAAGTTCCCAAGTATGAGCGTTCGTAGTGGTCAATGCAGCATCATTGGTCAAGTTGTTTGGCAACCAGATAGGATCGTTGTAGGAAGGCTGTAATGGATGATTGCATTGCGATTCCCGTAATTCCGGGAATTGGAAGTTTTCGTGTTGATGTGGCTGGCGAGTCATTTTACGAAGAAAGTTTTGCGGCTTTATGCGGCGATAGGACTATTGAGGGCGTTCGCATGGAAGTGCGCGCACGGCTAACCCTGCAGGACGATAACCCTCACGACAAACACGCCGTGCAGGTGACGATCCAGGGGCATCCCGTCGGGCATCTGTCACGCGACCATGCGCGAGCATTCCGGCGACGGGTTCGTTATGGCGAGCTGTCCGCGTATGAGGTATTCGAATGCGGCGCACTCATCTGTGGCGGCTGGGATCACGGTCCGGGAGACGTCGGAAATTTTGGGGTCCGACTTGATCTTGATCTGCGCGAAGAATGAAAGGTGGTCGGAATGATTGAAGTGCTTCTAGTACTTGCTATAGCCGGCGTGATTTTCGTTTATTTGAAAACGAGAAAAATAATAAGTTACCTAGCCGCTGTCGAGGGGCGATTACGAGAGCTTGACGCTAAAGAAGCTGAAGAAAAAGGCGCTCTCGCTGGGACTCTACGGGACATCAATGCCCACAACATCGTTCTGATGGGATTACTTCGTGAGAGCCCTTCGGCCGCGAAATTCACTAAAGATTTTGCGGAAACATATGAACTTTCAAGTGAGGACGATTTGGAGGTGATGAAAACGGTGGTTCGCTTAACAAAAAAGTGGGCAAAGGATAACGCATGAAGGCCGTCAAACAGCACCCGTTGCTTGTAGCTATTAGCTTCGCTCTTGGGGTTGCCGCTTCTATATCGAATAGGCCGCAGCCATGGGTATGGGACGGAAGCGAGGCGGCAGTTGGCAGTTATGTCAGGGCTGGCTTTTCTGTGCTTACAATCTATTTCATACTTCGCATTTTCTGGCCTAAAAAATAATCCCCGCTCGCGGCGGGGAATGAAAGGAGTAGTTGTGGCAGATAATATCGAGTGGAAACAATTCAAGATTGACCCTGTACTTTTCAAAGCAGGTCAATTTGATGATGTGCTTGCGGCTTTTCGGGCTGAGTGGGACCGCGTGAACAAAACGGCATGCTCTGCCATTTTCAAAGATTCGCGAGCTGCCGATATCTATTACATTTCAACAAAAGAGCCAGCAATACTCTCTAGGATTTCAAGGGTAGTTGCGCTGGCAAGACTGTCCGCCACCCTCTGGCGAGCGCGTTCAATGGCTTGCGGGTCATAGACCTTCCGTCGGCAAGTGATTTCGAACCCGGCATCAATTCTTATGAGTTCCAAGGCGAGTCTGTTCACACGGAACGTGGGCGCATCGCCCTCGCCAAATCCACTCGTGCGCCCACTCCCATAGACTGTCCAAGCCTCTCCCGTGCTCGGACATTTCAATTCGAAGATTGGTTGATTATCTGACATCAAGCTGTCGATGATGTCTCTGAACGGCACCTCTTCGCCCAGTTGATACGTCTCTAACTCTTCCATCCTATCCTCCATGCCGCGCACGACGCGGCTTTTTCACGCCCTGACGCCGGGCCGGCTCGCCCGCAAGAGTCGGACGAACAACAGTTTAGAGCCTCCCCCGTTAGTAAATCTTTTTGATAAATAGTTCTTGTGGTAGCTTTATCTTTTTGGTAAAGTAACTCCATCGCAACGAGCCCAGCCGGGCAGATGGAGAGAACGATGAGCAACACGAAGCACACGTCGACGCCCTACGCGGTCAAGAAAGGCCTGCACGGCAATCCGGATGGCGTAACGATCTGGCAGCAGAAACTGCCGGGTATGACCGGCGCCAAGGGCATCGCCAAGATGAGCGGCGTGCACGAGCAGGAAGAGATCGAGGCTACGGCCGCCTTCATCGTCCGCGCCTGCAACGCGCACGAGCAGCTGGTGGCGGCGCTGAAGATGGCCTTGGAGATTGGCGACGGCTGCTCGCGCGGTTTCCTCGGCAAGTTCTACGCGGTCGCCAACGCCGCTCTGGCTGCAGCAGAGGCCTGACATGGACCGCCGCACCTCCACCGAAGAAGACCGCGACGCACTGATCGCAAACCTGACCGAAATGGCCCTGCGTAGCTGGACCGCACGCCTGCTGGCCGGCGAAGCCCGCGCCATCAGCGATCTGCAAAACGTCGTGCTGGACCGCCTGAGCGACGACGAGGCCAAGACGATCTTCGTTCAGGCCGCAACCGGGCAGGGCGCTGATGGCTTCAACGCGCTTGCGGTCAAGGCGATGTACGACAGCTGCGAAGTTGAGGCGATCAAGCAGGTTGAGCGCATGGAGCAGATCCGCGCGGACGAGGCGCGCATGGCTCGCATCGAGCGCCGCGTGTTCGATCGCCAGTTCGGGGTGCTGGTATGAGCACCACAACCGTCACCGGCCGCTTGGAAGCGCTCAAGCGCGGCCTTGAGGCAGCGCGCGACACCGGGCGCATGGAACCGCCGGCCAGCATCCGCCAGCAGCACGACCTGTACATGCAGGGACTGAACGACGGCGTGCAACTGGCCATCGATGCGATCACGTGGGAACTGCGCACGATCGCGGCCGGGCAAGCGGCAGCACACCAATAAACCAACCGCCGGCGGCGCCGGCCAGAACGAGGAGCAAGGGACGTGAGAACGAACCGCGAAAAGTACGACCACATCTGCGGCCAGATCGCCGCCAAGGACCAGGCCGCCATCAACGCCCTGCTGCCGAACGGGGTGCCGCCTCAGTTCCACACTATCGAGCAGTACGAGGCGAAGCCGATCACCGTAACCAACGTCAGCCGGTACCGCCGCGGCTTCTACGTGAAGGGCGCCGACGCTCGGATCACTGAAGAAGGACATCGAGGGGGCCGAGGCTGCGCTGGCCGGCTGGGCCGCGCCATCGCTGGACGACATCATGGTCGGCTACAGCTACAAGCAGACCTACGGCACCGTCAGCGGCGCATACGCCTACCCGAAGATCGGCGGCGACGTGATGCTGGCGTGGGACGCCGAAGCGCTGATGTCCGAGATTGAGCGCCGCCGCGCGCTGTACGCGCCACGCGAAGGCCACGAGCCATGCGCGTACTGCCGCAAACAGACGCCGTCGGCCTCGATGGTCAGCGGCACGATCTTCTACCGCGACATCGGCGGCCTCGCGCGGAAGACCTGCCGCTACTGCAGCCCGACTTGCCACGGCCACGACCAGTGCGGACATGAGGGCTAAGCCGATGATCGCCGCCCGCATCGCGCGCCGCAGCCTCATGGACCGCCTGCTGCTGGACGGCATGGCGTGGACGGATCGCCATCCCGGCCTGATGTTCGCCGCAGTCGGCGCCCTTATCGTGCTCGCTGGCGTACTTGAGAAGGCGTTCCCATGAACGAACACCAGCTCCGCATCGCCAAAGTGAAGCTTGCCGCCTTCCTTCTGCTCGCGGTGGTCGACACCGTGATTCTGATCAGGTGGCCGACGTGATCCGCGACTTCGCCAGAGCCCTTGTCCTCGTGCTGGCCTTCCTGATCGTGGTAGCGGAAGTGCAGAGGATGGACGAATCGAATGTACCTGAATGGAGTGAGAAATGAGCAACGCCCTGACGTTGATAACCGGCGAAATTAACGCCATCAAAGACGATTTCATGACCCTGCTGTCGGATCGTTCGATCAAGTTCGAGCAGGAAGCCGGGTTCGCGGTGCAGATCCTGGGCGGTAACGACTTCGCGCTGAGCGTCGCAACGAGCAATCGCGCTTCGGTAATCAACGCGGTCAAGAACATCGCCGCCATCGGCATCAGCCTGAACCCCGCGAAGAAGCAGGCCTATCTGGTGCCGCGCCGCGTCGGGCAGCAGCAGGCGATTTGCTTGGACATCAGCTACATGGGCCTGATGGACCTCGCAATGGCGACCGGCTCCATCAAGTGGGCGCAGGCCGAGTTGGTACGCGCTAATGATGGGTTCTCGCGTGGCCGCTTTGACGAGCCGCCGACGCACACGTTTAACCCGTTCTCGAAGGACCGCGGCGAGATCATCGGCGTGTACGTGGTGGTCAAGACCGCCGACGGCGACTACCTGACGCACACCATGGAGATCGGCGAAGTCTACGACATCCGCGACCGGTCGGAAGCGTGGAAGTCCTACGTTGCGAAGAAAATCAAGTCGTGCCCATGGGTGACTGACGCCGGCGAGATGATCAAGAAAACGTGCGTCAAGCAGGCGTACAAGTACTGGCCAAAGACTGAGCGCCTGGAGACGGCCATCCACCATCTGAACACCGACGGCGGGGAAGGGCTGGTGGCTGGCTGACCATGCAAGCTGAGCGTGGTGCCTGGTGCCTGGTGGTGGTGGGTGCGTGGTGGCTGCCTATATATATATATATATATATATATATATATATATATATATATATATATATATATATATATATATATACATATATATATATATATATATATATATATAGGCAAGTGGCCAGGTGAGTGATCTCATCTCCTGCCACCACCACCACCACCAGACAGCAGCCAAAAAAAAAAAAAAAAAAAGCCTGGCCACCTGGCCTGAACCCCCCCCCCCCCCCCCCCCCCTTCCACTGCAGAATGAAAATGAGAGTGAACCTGGTGGTTTGGTGGAGCCAGAACCGGTGGCCATGCCATGCCATGGCCAGGGCGGGCTGCCTGCCAGCCACCTGCCAGCCTGAACCGTTGCCATGCCATGCCATGCCATGCCATGCCATGCCATGCCACCGGCCGCCGGTGAGTGAATTGCCATGCCATTTTTTTTTTCAACAGCCTGAGCCTGCCATGCCATCCAGGAGACTGCCATGCCATGAAAAGCCTGGTGCATTTGGCAAGGACCTGTTCATAAAGCACATATATAGCAACAGTGCATAACTTGATGCGATGGTGAACGTGGCCATCTTGACAAGCTAGTTGGCAAATTAGAATGAACTGTCATGTGTGGGTGGCCAGTTTAAAAAATTCACCAAAGATTCACTCACCATCATCTGGCTCCAACAAATCGCAAGCTCAGGTTGCCATTGGCCAAGCTGGAGCAGGCCTGCCATGCCATG
>NZ_CDRNIL010000108.1:0-2606 GCF_977014125.1 Massilia phosphatilytica | reverse complement strand
TGTTGTGTACCTGGTTCAGTTACGTATTGCTAAGGTTAAAAACGGAGGAGTTAGTTGGATGATCCAGCACCTCAGGTTGGCCAGTCCGGGATTCGGTTCACTGACGCGCACGGTGTACTGCAAGCGCTTGTTGTGTGCAAACATTCCGCTTCCTCCAATATTGGTTGGGATGACCGCGCTGAACGCGTCCTGCGTTACCCCGCGGCGTTGCAGGCCCCCATCATCGCAGCGTTGCGGCACACAGTAATCAGAAACGAAGCCGTGTCTGTGTAGGAGTAGAGGCGACAGCGCCTGTCGAGTGATTGCCGGCCTGGGCCGGACAGCCCATGCGTCATCGGCCGACAAGACCGTGCGGCGCCCTCCTACGCGGCAGCTCTGGCGGCGGCACTACCAGTGCTGTCTCCGCCCCCACAGCCCACAGGAGACGATCATGTTTTCCCTGAAGAACTCAGTCCGTCCATCACCGACATGATCCGCTTCGATCACTCGCACGTCATGGTGACGTTCCACCAGTACACCCGCGACAAGCGCCCGAGCGTCAAGAAGGCGCTGGCCGAAACGATCTGCGACGCGCTGGAAATCCACGCGACGCTCGAGGAGGAAATCTTCTATCCCGCCATCCGTCCGCGCGTCCACGACCAGAAGGTCATGGACAAGAGCGTGCCCGAACACGACGAGATGCGGGCGGTGATCGCCGAACTGCGGCGCACCGAGCCGACGTCGCCGCGCCACGACGACCTCGTGTTCGAGCTGATGCGCGACGTCCAGCACCACGTGGCGGACGAGGAGACCGTACTGCTGCCGGAAGCGGAGCAGGCGCTCGACAAGGACCGCCTGTGCGAGCTCGGCGCGCAGATGACCAAGCGTCGCCTGGAACTCGTGACGCCGAAGGCCGGCAAGATCGCCGCCAACACGGCCGTCGGCTTCTCCGGCAGCACGGCCGCCATCGTCGTCGGCGTCGCGAGCGCCCTGTTCGCGGCCCGCGCCTTCACCCGCAAGTCCGCCTGACCGTCGTTTTCCGCAGCGGCGCAAGCCGCCTGCGCTCCCCCGGCATGGCGTGACCTCGCGCCTGCCCCGCCCGCAACCGCGTCCGCGCGTGGTTGCGGGCTTCTTCTATTGTCCCCACGGGCTTCTTCATTAGTGGCCCATCCAGCGGAGCAGCAGCGGCACCAGCCATGGCGCCAGCAACGCCGTCAGCACGCCGTTCATCCCCATGCCGAGGCCCGCATACGCGCCCATCTCGGGACTGACCTGGAACGCGCGCGCCGTGCCGATGCCGTGCGACGCGACGCCCAGCGCCAGGCCCTGCGCCGCGTGCGACTCGATGCGCAGGAACCGCATCAGGAAGCGCGCCGTCACGGCGCCGAAGATGCCCGTGCAGATCACGAGGACGGCCGTCAGCGCGGGCACGCCGCCGAGGTGTTCCGACACGGCCATCGCGATGGGCGTCGTCGCCGACTTCGGCCCCAGCGAACGCGCCAGTTCCGGCGATGCGCCCATCAGCACGGCGATGCCGACGGCGCTGACGATCGCCGTCACGCAGCCGCACAGCAGCGCGCAAGCGAGCGGGAACAG
Organism: Massilia phosphatilytica; assembly: GCF_977014125.1. NCBI lineage: Bacteria > Pseudomonadati > Pseudomonadota > Betaproteobacteria > Burkholderiales > Oxalobacteraceae > Massilia > Massilia phosphatilytica. The sequence continues at coordinate 1,031 of NZ_CDRNIL010000108.1, read as the reverse complement.
GCTGCGGCGCAGTCGCGGCATCTGGCGCGCGAGCGGCACCGCGAGGGCCACGGTGGCGGGACCGAGCAGGAAGTGGACGAACTGGGCGCCGGCAAAATAGCGCGGGTACGACATGCCGCTGGCCGCCAGCACGAGGCTCACGAGCGCGATCGCGATGGCGACCGGATTGGCGAGCGGCGAGAAGCCGCAGCGCGCGTACACCCATTGCGCGAACACGTAGGCGCACAGGGTGACGGTGAGGCCAAGCAGCGGGGAGGCCGACAGGTAGACCCAGAAGTGGGTGAAGCCCTCGAGGTTAAACATCGCCGCCGTCCCTTTGGCGAGCCGGCGTCCGCGCATCGCCGTCCCCGCCCCGCCGGTCGGCCGGCGTCAGCGCCTGCAGCACGAGCGCCGTGGCGGCCAGCGTCAGGAGCGTGCTGCCGACGACGGCCGCGCAGATGGCCAGCCAGTGCCCGCTGCCGCTGGCCGCCGCCACGACGATGCCGACGCCCGCTGGCACGAACAGCAGGCGCTGACGCCGGCCGACCGGCGGGGCGGGGACGGCGATGCGCGGACGCCGGCTCGCCAAAGGGACGGCGGCGATGTTTAACCTCGAGGGCTTCACCCACTTCTGGGTCTACCTGTCGGCCTCCCCGCTGCTTCAGCGTCACCCTGTGCGCCTACGTGTTCGCGCAATGGGTGTACGCGCGCTGCGGCTTCTCGCCGCTCGCCAATCCGGTCGCCATCGCGATCGCGCTCGTGAGCCTCGTGCTGGCGGCCAGCGGCATGTCGTACCCGCGCTATTTTGCCGGCGCCCAGTTCGTCCACTTCCTGCTCGGTTCCCGCCACCGTGGCCCTCGCGGTGCCGCTCGCGCGCCAGATGCCGCGACTGCGCCGCAGCCTGTTCCCGCTCGCTTGCGCGCTGCTGTGCGGCTGCGTGACGGCGATCGTCAGCGCCGTCGGCATCGCCGTGCTGATGGGCGCATCGCCGGAACTGGCGCGTTCGCTGGGGCCGGAGTCGGCGACGACGCCCATCGCGATGGCCGTGTCCG
>NZ_CDRNIL010000107.1:0-5687 GCF_977014125.1 Massilia phosphatilytica | reverse complement strand
ATTTCCAAGGGATACGCTATGGATAACTTTTCGGCACGTGATGACAAACGTAGGCAAGAAACCGGAACAAAGTGACGGTGCTTAGCTCAGTTGGTAGAGCGGATCCCTTACAAGGATTAGGTCGGAATCTCAGCGCCCACCAGGTTCCGGGCGCATTCTCAAAGGAAGAACCGATCAGAGTAAACGAGCGGTAGTTCAGTTGGTTAGAATACAACTTGGCGCCACGGGGGTCGCGGGTTCGAGCCCCGTCCGCTCCGCCAGTATCAAGAAAAAGGGGTCCGAATTCCGTCGGGACTTTTTCGTTTTATCCCCCGACTCTATCGATGACGTATCGCTCTCGTTCTCCGTGGCCGCGCGCCTGCGCGGCTCCGCCGAGATCGTCATGTTCGTACCGGGTCCGACCCTCGTCGGCCTGCTCGCTTTCGCCGCCACGGCCGCGATGCTCGCGGCCGCCGAACCGCTGCCGCTCGCCCAGCCCGCGGCGCCTGCACGGCGTCGCGATGAGCCTGCCCATCGCGTGCCGCGGCCCCGCGTCACGCCCGTGCACCGCGTGGCTGCATCCGCTGCCGGCGCCGCCGGCGGCGCCGGCGCGCCTCGGCCGTCGTCGCCGACCCGTCGGCACCGGGCGCCGGCCTGGCGTACGTGGCCCTCGCTGGCGGTCTGGTTGTACCAACGTCCGGACTGGCTGGCGCCGCCGCGCGCCGTCGCCGGCAGCGGCGCCGTCCTTCCTGCTGACCTGGACACGCGCCACTCGCGCGGCGCCGGCCTGCCGCAGCCCGCGCGCCGGCGCCGGCGGATGGCTCGTCGCCCGGCCACCCGCCGCAGCACCCGCACGCAGCTGTAACTGCTGGCGCCGGCTGTTCTGGGCCGCCGCTGTGGCGCGGCACCATCGCCGGCGCGCGCCAGTGCGTGCTGCTGGCCGCCACCGTCGGCGCCGCCGCGCTGTGGATGTGGCCGCGGCTCGGCGCCAGCGCGCCGCCCAGCAGTTTTAATAATGTCGTCTTGCCGCGGCCGTTGCGGCCGCGCAGCCAGGTGAGGCCGGGGCCGATCTGCAGGTTCAGCCCGACGAAGACGCTGCGCGTCGCAAAGTGAAAACCGAGGTTCTCGACGGCGACGGATGGACTCATTCCCATAATTTGCTTCCGGTGGCGCACAACAGCATGATGGCGAACGCGACGAGCGCCATGCGGCCGCGTGCCGTGAAGGGGGGCGTCAGCACGAGCAGCGGCGCAACGCCCCAGGCGAACGCGAGGTACAGGCGGCCGGCCGTGCCGTGCCACGCACCGGCCGCCGCGCCGATGCCGGTCAGCATGGCCAGCGCCGGCATCAGGATCAGCAAGGCCATGGCGCGGGCGTGCCGGGCCAGCGCGGCAACGTCGATGGGCCAGCCGGCCGCCGGCACACGCACGCGTGCCAGCTGGGTCCGCAGCGCCTGGTCGGTGTCGTGCACGAGCAAGACCAGCAGGATGCCCGTCAGCACCGCGCCGGGCGCGCGCGGCATGGCCTGCGGTCCCATCATCCACAGCGCGGCGGCGCCGACGGTGGCGGCCAGCAGCACGCACTGGCGCGCGCCGGCGATGGTGCCGCGCCACAGCGGCAGCCAGAACAGCCGGCGCCACAGGTACAGCGTGCCGGTGCGGGATGCGGGCGGGTGGGTGCCGGCAACGGCATCCGCCGGCGCCCGGCGCGCGGGCTGCGGCAGGCCGGCGCCGCGCACGAGCAGCACGGTGGCGCATGTCCAGGTCAGCAGGAAGGACAGCACGGTCCCGGCGACGGCGCGCGGCGGCGCCAGCCAGTCCGGACGTTGGTACAACCAGACCGCCAGCGAGGCCACGTACGCCAGGCCCAGCGGCCCGGTCAACAGGGTGGCGACAACGGCCGAGGCGCGCAGCAGCAGGCCGGGCGGCACCGGCAGCGGATGCAGCCACGCGCGCACGTGCGCGGGCATGACGCGGGGCCGCAGCAGCACGATGGGCAGGCTCATCGCGACGCCGTGCAGGCACAGCAGGGGTAGGGCGAGCGGCAGCGGTTCGGCGGCCGCGAGCATCGCGGGCATGGCGGCGAAAGCGAGCAGGCCGACGAGGGTCGGACCCAGTACGAACATGACGATCTCGGCGGAGCCGCGCAGGCGCGCGGCCAGTTGCGCCAGGGCGTGGCGGGCGAGACGGAGACGAAACCGGGTGTAGGGATGCGTCATCGATAGAGTCGGGGGATAAAAACGAAAAAGGTCCGACGAATCGGACCTTTTTCTTGATACTGGCGGAGCGGACGGGGCTCGAACCCGCGACCCCCGGCGTGACAGGCCGGTATTCTAACCAACTGAACTACCGCTCCGTTTCACTCTGATCGGTTCTTCACTTTGCAAATCGCCGGAACCTGGTGGGCGCTGAGAGGCTCGAACTCCCGACCTAATCCTTGTAAGGGATCCGCTCTACCAACTGAGCTAAGCGCCCGTCACTTTGTTCCGGTTTCTTGCCAACGTTTGTCATCACGTCCGAAGAGGCCCGAATCATAGCGTATCCCTTCAAAAACGTGCAAGGGTTTTTCAGAAAAAAGTGAACAGGGATGCAGCGCGCCGCTTTCTCATACACAGCAAAACTGTTGTAAGGATGTTGGCGTCTCGGCTGTACTCCTTGCATAAGGAGATACACATAATCGACAATTGCCGCTTTACATGCCGGCAAGATTTAGACATCAACAATGAGATGCGAGTTTGCCGAGGCCCACAGCCTGCCCTACCCGGGTGCCTCAGGAGAGACAGCGGAGACCACGCGGCAGTTTTTTTCACTCTTCCCTAGGAAAAACTCAATGATCAAGATGTCCAAGATGCACAAGCGCGTCATCGCCGCGCACGGCGCCGTGCTGGCGCTGGCCGCCTTACCCGGCGGCGCGGCCCTGGCCCAGACTGCGCAGGCGACCCAACTGCAGACGGTCACCGTGACCGCACAGCGCCGTACCGAAAACATCAAGGAAGTCCCGGTGTCCGTCACCGCCATCAAGGGCGAAAAGCTGGACGTGCTCGTATCCGGCGGCGCGGACATCCGCCTGCTGGCGGGTAAAACCCCCAGCCTGAACGTTGAGTCCTCGAACGGCCGCACGTTCCCGCGTTTCTATATCCGCGGCTACGGCAACACGGACTTTTCGGAATTCGCATCGCAGCCCGTGTTGCTGATCTATGACGACATCGTCCAGGAAAACCCGATCCTGAAGGGTTTTCCGATCTTCGACCTGGCCGGCGTGGAAGTGCTGCGTGGCCCGCAGGGCACGCTGTTCGGCCGCAACACCCCGGCCGGCGTCGTGAAATTCGAATCCGAAAAGCCGAATTTCAAAAAGGTCGAGGGTTACTACAACCTGTCGTACGGCACGCACGGCACCACCAACGTCGAAGGCGCGGTCAACGTGCCGCTGTCGGACAAATGGGCGATGCGCGTCTCGACCCTGCGCCAGCACCGCGACGACTTCGTCGACAACTACAGCGACATCGCGAAGACGAACAAGACCGGCGAACTGGACGGCTACAACGAACACGCCGAACGCGTGCAATTCCTGTACAAGCCGGATACCACGTTCAGTGCCCTGTTCAATGTGCACCAGCGCACGACCACCGGCAGCGCCCGCCTGTTCCGCGCGAACCTGATCAAGAAGGGCACGAACGACATCGTCGACGGCTACGACCTCGACAGCATCGTCACCAACGCCCAGAATTTCCAGAACCTCAAAACGAACGGCGCCAACGCCCGCATCACGTGGGACCTGGGTCCGGTCTTCTTCCACTCGATCACCGGTTACGAGTCGGTCGGCAATTACTACAGCCGCGGCGACATCGACGGCGGCACGCCGCAAGGCCCGGGCTTCATCCCGTTCCAGTCCGAGACGGGCGGCTTCATCGACGACCTGAAGCAGTACTCGCAGGAATTCCGCGTCGAATCGAAGGATGCAGGTCCGTTGCACTGGCAGGCCGGCGTGTACTACTTCAAGGAAGACGTGACGGGCGGCAGCGACGGCTACAGCAGTGCCACCGGCGCCCGCACGTCGCGCCAGTCCAGCGAGCAGAACAACAAGGCCTGGGCCGCTTTCGGTTCCGTGACGTACAACATCAACGACGCCCTGTCGGTGCGCGGCGGACTCCGCTACACGGACGACAAGAAGGACTTCCGCACCGTCACCGCGATCGGCTTCACGCCGGTCGGCCCGAACAGCGTCGGCGAAAGCCGTGACAAGATCAACTGGGATCTGTCGAGCACGTACAAGCTGAACTCTGACGCTGAACCTGTACGCGCGCATCGCGACCGGCTTCCGCGCGCCGAGCATCGCGCCGGCCTCGACCTTCGCGCCGGTGGGCATCACCGTCGCCGACGCCGAGACCATCACGTCGTACGAAGGCGGCATCAAGGCCGACCTGTTCGAGCGCCGCGCCCGTGTCGCGTTTTCGCTGTACGACTACGACGTCAAGAACCAGCAGTTGACCGTGGTGGGCGGCAACACCAACGTCACCAAGCTGATCAACGCGAAGAAGACCGAAGGCCGCGGCGCGGAATTCGACTTCGAAGGCCTCGTGACCCCGGACCTGCGCGTCGGCGCCAGCGCCTCGTACAACTTCACGGAAATCCGCGATCCGAGCCTGTCGCTGAGCAAGTGCGCAGCTTGCACGATCACCGACCCGCTCAACGCCGCCGGCAACGTCGTGATCGACGGCAACCCGCTGCCGCAGGCGCCGAAGTGGATCATGAACCTGAACGCCCGCTACAGCATGCCGGTGGGCGATGGCGAGTTCTACGTCTACACCGACTGGTCGTACCGTTCGAAGATCAATTTCTTCCTGTATGAAGCGAAAGAGTTCACGGGCAAGCCGCTGACGGAAGGCGGCCTGCATCCTTCGATTCGACGCGGAATTCCTGCGAGTACTGCTTCAGGTCGTCGATGAAGCCGCCCGTCTCGGACTGGAACGGGATGAAGCCCGGGCCTTGCGGCGTGCCGCCGTCGATGTCGCCGCGGCTGTAGTAATTGCCGACCGACTCGTAACCGGTGATCGAGTGGAAGAAGACCGGACCCAGGTCCCACGTGATGCGGGCGTTGGCGCCGTTCGTTTTGAGGTTCTGGAAATTCTGGGCGTTGGTGACGATGCTGTCGAGGTCGTAGCCGTCGACGATGTCGTTCGTGCCCTTCTTGATCAGGTTCGCGCGGAACAGGCGGGCGCTGCCGGTGGTCGTGCGCTGGTGCACATTGAACAGGGCACTGAACGTGGTATCCGGCTTGTACAGGAATTGCACGCGTTCGGCGTGTTCGTTGTAGCCGTCCAGTTCGCCGGTCTTGTTCGTCTTCGCGATGTCGCTGTAGTTGTCGACGAAGTCGTCGCGGTGCTGGCGCAGGGTCGAGACGCGCATCGCCCATTTGTCCGACAGCGGCACGTTGACCGCGCCTTCGACGTTGGTGGTGCCGTGCGTGCCGTACGACAGGTTGTAGTAACCCTCGACCTTTTTGAAATTCGGCTTTTCGGATTCGAATTTCACGACGCCGGCCGGGGTGTTGCGGCCGAACAGCGTGCCCTGCGGGCCACGCAGCACTTCCACGCCGGCCAGGTCGAAGATCGGAAAACCCTTCAGGATCGGGTTTTCCTGGACGATGTCGTCATAGATCAGGTGCTGGATCATCCAACTAACTCCTCCGTTTTAACCTTAGCAATACGT
>NZ_CDRNIL010000106.1:0-1882 GCF_977014125.1 Massilia phosphatilytica | reverse complement strand
GAGGCAGTGGTAATGGATGAGGCCAACCGGGTGTTTGGCCAGAAGGCTGCGGTACTGGACGGGATCATCGTTGGCGGTGGCGGCGCCGAACTGCTCCTCAATGGGCTGAAACAACGGTACCCCAATGCTGTTTCCACCGACGAGCCGCGGATGATGGTGGCGGAAGGCTTTTGCCGCCTTGGCTTGCTGTCTCTGCTTCAGTCCTGATGCCGGAAGCGGCCATGGCCGGACAAATGGAAAAGCCGCAAAAGATCGGCACCGAGATCACGGTTCGGATCAGCTTGACCTTTCAGGAGGCGCCGGACGTTCATACGCTGCTGGCGATGACACCGGTGCGCGAACGCGGAAAACTCGTGCGCTTTGCCCTTGAACGATACATCGCGGAAACAGGCCATCCGGCTGGTGATGTAGAACAGCAGATTGACGCGATCTCTGCTTGGCTGAGATCGCGGACTGCGCGCACAGAAACAACTGTGGAAGCTGCAAGCCGACCTGAAGCGGACCGTGACACAAATGCTGGGGGTGCGCTCCGGTTCCACGACGTCCAAGTCTCCCTGCAGACGAGCAGTGATCCTGCTCCTGTGGCAGCGCTGAGTCGAAGTGATTCTGTTCCCGAAGAGGCAGAGGCATCGTCGTCATCCATCAAGCGGTGGCTCCAGACCTAAGGTAAGACGGCTCAGTGGTAACGAGTTTTCATGCTCGTTACCACTGAGCTATTCAGACGTTCGGTTTCCCTGCGCAATGCTTAAATCTTGTCTCGGCCGCTACTAAGTTCCATTTATCAATGTTCTCCAAGTCCAGTCGCCTAATAAAAATCTTGCGTATGGTGAAAGCAACGACGTCAGACGCTGAGACATTTTCGATCATTTGCTGTCGGCCATAATCAGTTTCCGCCTTAAGTAGGCCCGGTTTCGCGACAAATTGGGACACGATTCGCGGCCTCTCTCCTAGCATGGTGGCACCGATTGCTTGGCCCGCTGGCCAAAAGGTAGGTATAGAGTCGGCTATCTGATCCGCTCTCTTACGGTGGGAAGCCAGGCGCTCTTGTGACACTAAAGTTGTAAGGAGCCATTGCGCCAGGCTTTTCGCGACACTGCGCGGTGCCGCTATCCGCAAGGGCAGCAACCATCACCCCCGACTGATTAGCATCAGTTCAAAGGTCGCGCGCTACCACTGACTTGTTCCTCCCAATTTACCCGCCAACATGGAATGGAAAGAGTACTAACAGGACGCTCACACTGCGCGCGACTTTACCAAGCTCCCAACCCTGACAATGAGCAGCGCCCAAAACATACCACCCACGACCTTTGCCGCCAGTTGCGCCACCACGATCGAAGGCAATGCGGACCCAAATGCCAATACCGGAAAGACCAGCGAATCAACTGTAGCACCGATTAGGTTGGAGCCATTGGCACGTATAGACCAGGAGCGTCCTACCAACAAATGATAGGCCGCAGCGTCCGCGAGCGATGCCAGGCTGAACGCGACCACCGATGCGACGGCGATGGGACCACTGACGGGGTTAAGCAGATAGGACACCGCGCCCGCAGCGACGATTAAACCGAACATACGTGGCCAAAGGTGGCGCCCAGACCAGCGGTCGTGCAAGCGGTCGCGCAACGTCAAATCAAGCCCGATGAGCAGGAACGCGATGATCGGCATGGCCGCGGGGCCCAGCCAAGCGACGGCCAAGTTGGCGCCGACCAGAGTACCAATGTAGATCGTGACGTACAGCAAAACAACTCCTTCATTTCATGGGCTTGTGAGTCGCGCCGACGGTTTGAACCTGGCGTGTTCCGGCCGCAATCGCCTAATTCTTGTGCAGTCCGCCGCGCTGCCTGAATACCTGTCATGGCCATCTACTACCGCTGGACAAGCGGCC
>NZ_CDRNIL010000105.1:0-2274 GCF_977014125.1 Massilia phosphatilytica | reverse complement strand
TGTAACTGGTTCCAGTTACGTGTATTGCTAAGGTTAAAACAGGAGGAGTTGGTTCGGATGATCCAGCACCTGGTACTCGTCGCCAACGCCGGCAAGGTCATCGACCACGCCCAGCTGTTGCGCAACGTGTGGGGGCCGAACCAGGCGGACCATGCCCACTATCTGCGGATCTACATGGGACATCTGCGTCACAAGCTGGAAGACAATCCGGCCCAGCCCCGGTACATGATCACCGAAACCGGCGTCGGCTACCGGTTCCAGCTGCCCTGATTCAGGCGCCGGCAATCAACACGGACGCCGTATCGCGTCCCGCATGCTTGGACCGGTACAGGGCCTCGTCCGCCACCAGGGCGAGCGCGGCCTGCTCCGGATGCGCGCTCCAGGCGATGCCGATGCTGCTCGTGACCTGCACGGTGCGGCCGTCGAGTTCGAACGGCGGGCGGATCGCGTCCTGCAGCTTGGCCGCGATCCGTTCGCATTCCAGCGGCGACCCCACCTGCTCCAGCAGGACCACGAATTCGTCGCCGGCCAGGCGCGCCACGGTGTCCGTGCTGCGCACGCTGGCGGCCAGGCGGCGCGCGAGTTCGCGCAGCACGGCGTCGCCGGTCGCGTGGCCGAGGCTATCGTTGATCTGCTTGAAGTGATCGACGTCGAGGTAGGCCAGCGCCAGCGGCGTGGCGCCGCGGCGCGCGCGCGCGATGGCCTGCCCGAAGCGTTCCTCGTAGCTGCGCCGGTTCGGCAGGCCGGTCAGGTGGTCGGAATGCGCGAGCGCGTGCAGCTGGCGCTCGTACTCGCGCGCCGAGGTGGCGTCGGTCGACAGCACGTAGATGCCTTGCACGATGCCGTCGCGCACGTGCGGCAGGTAGGTCGAGCTGACCACGCGGGTGCGGCCGCGGCGCACTTCCTCGATCTCCAGGTGCGACGCGTGGCCGCCCAGGCAGCGTTCGAGCGCTTGGCGGCGCGGCGCGTAGAACGCCTCGCCCATCGATTCCAGCACGGTCCTGCCGATCATGTCCTGGCTCTTCACGCCCAGCCATTCGCGATAGCGCTCGTTGGCGAAGCGGTAGCGCATGTCCGTGTCGACATAGGCGATCAGCGCGGGCACGTTGTCGGCGATGGTGCGCAGCCATTCGCCGCTCTCGGCCAGGCGCGCGCGCGACGCGTCCAGTTCCGTCACGTCCTTCATGGCGACGACGGCGCCCAGCGGCTCGCCGCCCGCGCCGTGCAGCGCGCGCCCGCTCGCCAGCAGGCGGCGCGGCGCGGCGCCCAGCACGCGGATCGTCATGCCTGCGTCCTGCACGCACTCGCCGCGCAGCGCGCGCACGAAGCGGCACCTGTTCCGGGCCCAGGGGCGTGCGGCCGTCCTCGCCGTACAAGTCGTAGTGCGCGGCCAGGTCGGCCAGCGCCAGGCCATGTTCCGCGTCGAAGCCGTGGAAGCCGCGCGCCGCGCGGTTGAACAGCGTCAGGTGGCCGTCGGCGTCGCACGCGACCACGCCCACGTCCACCGTCTCGAGCACGGCATCCAGCAATTCCTGCTTCTGCCGCAAGACGCGCTCGGCGGTCACGCGCAGGCGCATCGCCAGCTCGAGGGCGGCGTTCTTGTCGTGCAGTTCGCGGGTGCGCGCGGCCACCAGCGCGTCGCGGTTCAGCTCATCCTGCGCCAGGCGCGCCAGGTCGCCCAGCAGGCGCCGGTCGGCGTCGCCGAACGCGCGCGGCGCCGTATCGATGATGCACAGCGTGCCGAGCGGCTGCCCGTCGACGCTGTGCAGCGGCTGGCCGGCATAGAAACGGATGCGCGGCCCGCCCGTCACGTGCGGGTGGCCGGCGAAGCGCTCGTCGAGCAGCGTGTCGGGCACGACGAGCAGGTCGTCCAGGGCGATCGTGTGGCTGCACAGGGCGAGCGAACGCGGCATCTCGCCGGCGTCCAGCCCCACGCGCGACTTGAACCACTGGCGCTCGCGGTCGAGGAGCGACACGAGCGCGATGGGCACGCGGAACGCGGCCACGGCGAGGCGGGTGACGCGGTCGAACCGGTCTTCCTGGGGCGTATCGAGCACCCCCAGCGCATGCAAGGCACTGATGCGCGCTTCTTCCGCAAGATCTTGTTGACTGAGCATGAGCACCCTTGCCTGGACGGCGAAGAACAACCGGCGACACCGGCGCCGCGACAAGCAGATTCGTCAAAGCGCACAGTTCCCGCAGCAGATTCTATCGGATTATCACCAGGTGCTGGATCATCCAACTAACTCCTCCGTTTTAACCTTAGCAATACGT
>NZ_CDRNIL010000104.1:0-2706 GCF_977014125.1 Massilia phosphatilytica | reverse complement strand
CGACGCGCAGATTGCCTGTGAGCAATCGCGCTTTCGGACGCTGCGCCAGCGTGCCCTCTCTGAACTCAACAAAGACCTTGATCACCATGGATAAGCAAGAACTCGTGGTGCGAGCTTTACACACGACCCAGGGGCCGGGACTGGATGTCTACGCCTTCTTCATTCGTGGCGGCGACATCATGAAGATCGCCGATATCTCGCGCGTGGAGCGTGACGAACGTGATGCCCTTAAAGGGTTTCAGCGTCCGGAAATTCAGCAGCACGTCAAAGAGATCGTCGAATACCTCGATCAGGGCAACGTACTGTTCCCGAATTCACTGATCCTCGCGATGGCGCCTGATGTGCGTTTCACAGCCTCACGCGGCACCCGGCCAGCCAACGACGAAGGTGTTGGGCAAACGGGGACGCTGACCATTCCAATTTTTGAGGTCGGGAACCGGGTCGCTTGGATCGTGGATGGACAGCAGCGCTTGCTTGCACTGTCACGCTCGACGAATCAATCATTTCCCGTCCCGGTGGTAGCGTTCGTCTCAGACAACCTCGAAGTACAACGCGAGCAGTTTGTCTTAGTCAACAAGGCAAAACCGCTGCCGCGCCGACTCATTGACGAATTGCTTCCAGAAACCCGCAACGTCCTACTGCCCCGCGACCTGCGCAAGAGAAAAGTGCCGAGTGAGTTGTGCAATTGGCTCAACCGCAATAGCAAGTCTCCCTTTTATAACCTGATTAAGCGCCCATCCGACAAGAAGGACGATGGTACGGCCGTAATTACCGACACTGCAGTGGTTGAGATGATCCGCCAAAGTTTGTCTAATCCACTGGGGGCGCTGGCGCCCTATAAACCGTCAGATACTGACCCGGGCGACGTCGATGCCATGTGTACGATTCTCGTCACTTATTGGTCCGTCGTGCGAGACGTGTTTCCAGAGGCGTGGGGAAAAGATCCGCGGCAAAGCCGCCTCATGCACTCGGCAGGCATTTTGGCAATGGGCGTGCTGATGGACCGCATTTATGCGCGCCTGTCTGGTACTAATGAATCGTATACGGCCGTGCGCAAAGAAGTGGAAAAAGTGGCGCCATTGTGTCGCTGGACATCGGGTGTGTGGGAATCCATCGGCGTTCGTTGGAACGACATTGAAAGCACTTCCCAAGACAAAAGGCGCCTACAAGAAGCACTGATCCGAGCTTACATGACTGAAGCAAGAAAATGAAGTTTCTTTACTCTGATACCCAGGACTACGTTGATCCTGAGTATGACTTTATCAACGATCGGAATGCGCCGACGCGGCAGCGCTACTGGGGTGATCGGTATGCGCATGAGATCATGCAGCCGACACCATATGATGGTTTGTTGGTCGCCATGAGCGCAGTGGTCCCGGCGCCCGGGGTTGCTTCGTCCAAGGTGCGTTACTCGACTGCAGAGCGGCATCGCATGTTGCGCGATGGCGTTCGTACGTTCTTGCGACTGGATGGCCCGCAATACAAAGACGCCATGGTCATGGGCGATTGCGGCGCTTTTGCCTACGTCCAGCAGGAAAAGCCAGCGTACTCGCCGCGGCAGGTATTCGAGTTTTATACGGCAGCTCGATTTACGCATGGCGTGTCACCCGACCATATTATTTTTGCCTGCGACACCGACAACCCACCGCGCGAAGCGGTAGAGGAAGATATTCGCTTCCGCTTTGACTTGACCCTAGAAAATGCACGCGAGTTCATGCGTATTTGTGAGGATGCAGGCATGCCCTTCGAGCCCATGGGGGCTGTACAAGGGTGGTCACCGCAGAGCATTGCGCAAGCAGCGAAACAACTCGAGGACATGGGTTACCGCTACCTGGCGATCGGTGGCTTGGTGCCGCTGAAAGTCGATGTAATCCACAAGGTATTGCGCGCGCTGCGCGACGCGATCAAACCAGAAACGAAGATCCACTTGCTGGGCTTTGCGAAAGCCGATTCGATCCAGCATTTTACGGATTACGGCATCACCAGCTTTGACTCGACCTCCCCATTGATCCGGGCGTTTATGGACGAGAAGGCGAATTATTATGTGCCGAAAACAGATGGCAGCCTTGAATATTACGCGGCCATCCGCATTCCGCAAGCCATCGAAAACAACCGTCTACTGTTTGCCTTGTTGACTAAGACAAACTGCTCGCGTTGTACTTCGAGGTTGTCTGATACGAACGTTTCCAGCGGGACGTGAAATGATTGATTCGTCGGGCGTGACAGTGCAGCTGTTGCCGCTGTCCTTCCTCGATCCAAGCGACCCGGTTCGCGACCTGGGCAATTGGATTGGTCAGCGTCCCTGTTTGTCCAACACCTTCGTGGTTGGCTGGCCGGGTGCCGCTTGAGGCTGTGATTCGCACATCAAGCGCGTTTGCGAGGATCTGTGAATTCGGGAACCGTACGTTGCCCTGATCGAGGTATTCGACGATCTCTTTGACGTGCTGCTGAATTTCCGGACGCTGAAACCCTTTAAGGGCATCACGTTCGTCACGCTCCACGCGCGAGATATCGGCGATCTTCATGATGTCGCCGCCAAGCGAATGAAGAAGGCGTAGACATCCAGTCCCGGCCCCTGGGTCGTGTGTAAAGCTCGCACCACGAGTTCTTGCTTATCCATGGTGATCAAGGTCTTTGTTGAGTTCAGAGAGGGCACGCTGGCGCAGCGTCCGAAAGCGCGATTGCTCACAGGCAATCTGCGCGTCG
>NZ_CDRNIL010000103.1:0-1011 GCF_977014125.1 Massilia phosphatilytica | reverse complement strand
AAGAGCAGTGGAAGAACCTTGCAGGCGCTCCCAGTTCTGGCGCAGCAGCGTCACGATGTCGTCATCGGTCTTGCGCTGACGTTCAGGCAACACCGGTTTCTGTAAGGCCGCCATGGCTTGCGACACTTGTTCACGCGCACTCTCTAGCGACAGTTCATGTCCTTGTAGGACGGTCGTGAAATGGCGCAATGCACGCTGAGGGAAGTCGCTACGTGTTCCGGCAAAAGTCGGTAACCCCTCTAGGCGCTCGTCATAGGGCATGACAAGGTGTTGTAAGCGTGGGGCAAGGCGCGTGGCGCCGTGATAGGAGGTCAGCACACGTAAGCGTTGGATGTCTGCATCGCTCAGGCAGGCCAGATCTGGTTCCAACAAGCGCAAGTATACCGATGGCACAGCCAGCAGGACGGTAGCGTGGGTCGATCTGGTGATCAGTTCGGCGAGCGAGCGTTGCGGTCCAAATGCCTCGATGAGGGCTTGCCACCAATCGGCAGGCGATTTCTGTAGCCGCAGCAAACAGCAGTGCAACCTATTGTCGGGTGCCGGCGACACCGTCACGTCATAAGCTGGGACCAGTTCGTTTGCGTGCAGGACACCATGTCCAGCGGACACAATATAAAGAGGAGAGAAGAGCGCGTCGGCGGTTTGTTTGGCTTCGCTAATTGAGCGCCCAGCGTAGAGATCCCTCGCTGCCAGCAAGTCGCTTTCGCGGACGGTCTGCACTTGCTGCTTCCACTGGTGCGCCAAGTTGCTGAGCGAGTCCGTGACGTGCGCGGTCTCGAGTTGCAAAACAGTGCCAACTTTCCTTTTTCGGCTTGTGCAACTTGTAATGACGATCACGCCGTGTACTGGATTCATTCGGGAGCCGCTAAGCGGAAATTTGCAAAAGTGCGTGCCGGGAGCACAACAGTATTTTCGCATCTGCTGCACTTAATTGCTAGATCAAGTAGGTAATCCTCTGCAGTTATTTCAAACTCTCGAGCGAAGCTGCGCAACAACTGAGCTCAGCCGCTA
>NZ_CDRNIL010000102.1:0-7635 GCF_977014125.1 Massilia phosphatilytica | reverse complement strand
ATGTTAACTCAACCATCGTATTGCTAAGGTTAAAACGGAGGAGTTAGTTGGATGATCCAGTGCCTGTTATCATATTCCCCTCACTGTTGCTGTTTTTGAAAGCAGGTGGCATACCCGGGACGTTTCTCCCGGTCGGGCTGTTCTCGTTGTTATGGTAAATAAGAAATGCGATTCATGTAGCATGGATTGCATAAAATACTTTAATGGTTGCGCTGGCGCAACTTAAACCGGAAGATCGGCTCGCTGGCGCAGATGCGCGCACCGCCTGCTGTCAGCTGTAATCTTCATTCGACCGATTGATCCGGCTCCTCAGCTTTTGCTGTGGGGCCAGGGCTATTGTTGACCGCAAATTAATGCTGTCCCGTAAGTGATTCCTTACTTTGTTTACTTTAAAACCCAACCTTAAGTTCGCCAGTTACAGTTTTCTGCTTCTGAGCGCTGCAAACGTCATGGGCGCCGCGCCCAGTCTGCAGGGGCAGTCCGGGTATATCAACATGCCCAGTGCGGTCGTTGAGGCGGACGGCACGATTAGCTCCGGCTACAGTTACGATCGGCCTTACAGCAGTTTCTGGCTGTCCGCCACCGTGTTACCGTTCTTCCAATTCACCGGTCGTTATGTCGGCATCACAGGCGTGCGCGGTTTTTCGGATATCGGCGGTGATTACGGCAAGAATTATCGAACGGGGTAGAGGATAAAGTTTTTGATGCCAAGCTATTGGTGGTGCCTGAAAGCGCGTTCTTGCCCGCCGTGGCCGTCGGCGCCACCGACTTGTTGGGAACCCAACTCTTCAAAGGACATTACATCGTCGCCACCAAAACCTTCGGTGCGATGAAAAATCTGGAAGTGAGTGTTGGCCGCGGAACGAAGCGGCCAGACGGCATGTTTGGCGGGATTCGTTGGGGATCGCCACAGATGCCGAATTGGGCATTTGTCGCCGAGTACGATGCCATCAATTACAAAAGAGACTACCGCGCAAACGAGACCGGCGCCATCGTGCGCAGTGAAGAGGCCGGCGGTCGGCGTCGAATATCGCTGGGGCTGGCTTGGGGCGCAGGTCGTCGCGCGAGCGCGATCATTTCAGCGCAAACGCTTACGTTTCGGTTCCGTTCTCCGAGCGCGAGTTCATTCCGAAACTGTACGAACCGGCGCCCTTCGATCCCAAGCAGGCGCCGCCGCGCGTCACGCTCGAGGAATGGCAGCAGCAGGCCAGTCGCGGCAGCCCTGGTGCAAGCCCTGCATCAAGCAGGATTTCAAGAACGTCCGCGTGACGATCGACAGGACGCTCAAGCTGTCGCTGACCAATAACCGTATCGCCAGCTGGGCCGGGCGGTCGGCCGTGCCGCGCACCACGCTGGCGTTCGCGCCACGTGACACGGGCGCCATCCAGATTACGTACACGAAAGCGGAACAGCCGGTTGTCGCCTACAGTTCCTCGACCTGCAACACCTGACCGACTATCTCACCGGCCTGGTCGACCGTGAGACGTTCCTGCAAACCGTTGTCGTGCGTTACGCCCAGCCTGCGGATCAGGTCGGAGAAGACCGGAATGGCATGCTGGCCGGCGTGAAGGACAAGGAAGACGGTTTGCAGGTCCAGGTCGGACGCGACGGCAGCACGGTGCAGTTGGCGTCCGAGGACCGCGAGGCGAACCGATTCAAGGTCGCGCCCAAGGTGTCGTTGTTTTTCAACGATCCGAGCGGAGCGCTGCGCTATGAGGTCTGGGCAGCGGCAAACTACAGCCGGCGCCTGGGTCAGGGGTTGTACCTGGACAGTGATCTGAAGTTTACGGCGCTGGAGAACGTGTCCGGCGTTACGCAGCCGTCCAATAGCCGGCTGCCGCACGTGCGCTCGGATATCGCCGATTACAAGCGGGGGGGCCGCTTCAAGCTGAACCGTTTGCTGGTCAACCAATACCTGATGCCGGCCGAGCGTGTCTACGCACGGGTGTCCGGCGGTTTGTATGAAGAGATGTTCCGTGGCCTCGGCGGCCAGGTGCTGTACCTGCCGAAGGACAGCCGCTGGGCCGCCGACCTGACCGCCGACGCCTTGCAGCAACGCGGCGTCAAGGGCTGGTTCGATAAACGCGACTACAACACCGTGACCGGTTTTGCGTCTTTGCATTACAAGCTGCCCTACGACGTGACGGTCACCGCGCGAGCCGGACGTTTCCTGGCCAAGGATGATGGCATCCGCGTAGAGTTCAAGCGTCGATTTCCATCCGGGGTCGAGGTCGGTGCCTGGTACACCAAAACCAACGGTCACGATATCACCAGTCCTGGCACGCCGAGCAATCCATACAACGATAAGGGCATCTTCCTGTCGGTACCGCTCAATATCATGCTGCCGATTGACTCGCAGGCCACGGCCGGCGTCGCCTTGGCACCATGGACCCGCGACGTCGGCCAGATGGTGGCCACCCCGGGCGACCTGTATGACCTCGTCGAGCAGCCCGCGCCGCGACCTGAACACGTTCGACGGCCTCGGCAATTTCGCCGAGCGGCGCGACGAGCAAAACCTGCCCGCCGTGAATCCGCCCGTCGACGCGATGCCGAATCCTTGGCCCTTGTTCCGCATGCGGGTTGAGCAGTCCGTCAAGACGACGCCGACCTTGCCGCAATGGGGTAACGGCGTGATCATCGGCGGCGGCGCGATCCTCGCCGGCGCCTTGCTGGACAAGCCAGTCGACCGCTTCATGAAGAAGCACCAGGGATCGAGCGTCGCACGCGCTTGGGACAATGTTGGCAAGGCAACGCCCGTCGTGCTGGCTGGCGCGGCCGCGAGCGCGGTCGCATTCGGCGATGCGCGCATGCAAAACATTGGTATCATCTCGCTGGAATCGGTCGCCAGCGCCGCGGCGCTGTCGATCGGGGCGGAGACGTATCTCGCCGGACGCGCACGGCCATACGAGGAAAAGGGCCAGTGGGGCAAGGCAACGGACCGGTCGAGCGCATCGTTCCCGTCCAATCACGCCACGGTGGCGTTCGCGGCGGTAACGCCGTTCGCCCAGGAATACGATGCGCCTTGGCTGTACGGACTGGCTGCCGCCGGCTCGCTGGGCCGAACCGCTGGCCGCCAGCATTGGGTGTCGGACGTCGTCGCCGGCGGCGTGCTCGGCATGGCGGTCGGCGGCTGGCTGTGGCAGGCGCAGCGCACGGATACGCGTTCGAATTTTGCCCTGACACCAGGCGAAAAATCTGTCGGCGTGGCCTGGTTCGGAACTTATTAATAATTGATATCGGGAATTGTGCGGCACGGTCCGGCTGGTCCGTGCACGACCCGACAAACGGAGAATGTATACATGATTTTGACGACAGGCAGTGCGGGCTTCATCGGCAGTAACTTCGTGCTGGACTGGTGCGCCCTGAACGACGAGCCCGTCATCAACCTCGACAAGCTGACCTATGCCGGCAACCTCGAGAACCTGGCGAGCCTGTGCGACAATCCGCGGCACGTCTTCGTGCACGGCGATATCGGCGATGTCGACCTCGTGCGTCGCCTGCTGCAGGAACACCAGCCCGCGCGCCGTCGTGAACTTCGCGGCCGAGAGCCATGTGGACCGCAGCATCCACGGGCCGGGCGAATTCATCGAAACGAACATCGTCGGCACCTTCCACCTGCTCGAAGCCGTGCGCGAATACTGGGGTGCGCTGCCGGATGACCGCAAGGCCGCGTTCCGGTTCCTGCATGTATCCACGGACGAAGTCTACGGCTCCCTCGGCAAGGATGATCCCGCTTTCAGCGAAACGAACCGCTACGAGCCGAACAGCCCGTATTCCGCCAGCAAGGCGGCCAGCGACCACCTCGTGCGCGCCTACCACCACACGTACGGCCTGCCGGTGCTGACCACCAATTGCTCCAACAATTATGGCCCGTATCACTTCCCGGAAAAGCTGATCCCGCTGTGCATCCACAATGCGCTGGCCGGCAAGCCGCTGCCGATCTATGGCGACGGCCAGCAGATCCGCGACTGGCTGTACGTGAAGGACCATTGCTCGGCCATCCGCCGCGTGCTCGAGGCGGGCCAGTTGGGCGAGGTCTACAACGTCGGCGGCTGGAACGAGAAGGCGAACCTCGACGTCGTGCGCACGCTGTGTTCGATCCTCGACGAGCTGAGCCCGCGTGCGGACGGCCAGTCGTACGCGACCCAGATCACGTTCGTGACGGATCGCCCCGGCCACGACCGCCGCTATGCGATCGACGCGACGAAACTCGAGCGCGAGCTGGGCTGGAAGCCCGCCGAGACCTTCGAGACGGGCATCCGCAAGACGGTGCAGTGGTACCTCGACAACCAGGAGTGGGTCGAGCACGTGACGAGCGGCAGCTACCGCGCCTGGGTCGGCCAACAATACGGAGCCTGAATGAAAATTCTTCTCACGGGCAAGAACGGCCAGCTCGGTTTCGACTGCAGCGCGCTGGCGCCGCTCGGCGAAGTCGTCGCCGTCGACTCGCAGGACTGCGACCTGGCCGATGCTGACGCGCTGCGCGAACTCGTGCGCCGCGTCGCGCCGGACGTGATCGTCAACCCGGCGGCCTACACGGCCGTCGACAAGGCCGAGTCCGACGAAGCGACGGCTCGCGCCGTCAACGCCGTCGCACCCGCAATCCTGGGCGAAGAAGGCGCGAAGCTGGGCGCGCTCGTGATCCATTATTCGACCGACTACGTATTCGACGGCACGAAACGAGGCGCCTACACGGAAAGCGACGCGCCGGCGCCGCAGAGCGTCTACGGCCGTACCAAGCTCGAAGGCGAGCAGGGCGTGGCGGCCGCCAACCCGCGTCACCTGGTCCTGCGCACGAGCTGGGTCGTGGGCGCGCACGGCGGCAATTTTGCCAAGACGATGCTGCGCCTGGCCGGCGAGCGCGAGCGTTTAACGGTTGTCGCTGACCAGTTCGGCGCACCGACCCCGGCCGCGCTGCTGGCCGACGTCACCGCCCACCTCGTGCGCGAGCACGCGCGCGCGGGCGGCACCGGCTTCCCCTACGGTACGTACCACGTGGCGGCCGGCGGCGAGACGAAGTGGCACGGCTATGCGCAATTCGTGATCGGCGAAGCGCTGGCGGCCGGCAGGGCCCTGAAGGCGACCGTCGATGCGGTCGCGCCGCTGGCCACCGAGCAGTATCCGACGCCCGCCAAACGACCCCTCAATTCGCGGCTCGACACGGCCCGTTTTCGCACGACGTTCGGCCTTGTCCTGCCGCCCTGGCAGGATGGCGTGCGCCACGTGCTCCAGCAAATTTTCTAAGGGACAGCCATGGCCAACAATCGCAAAGGCATCATCCTCGCCGGTGGCTCGGGAACCCGGCTGTACCCTGTCACCCAGGCCGTCAGCAAGCAGCTGATGCCGGTGTACGACAAGCCGATGATCTACTATCCGCTCAGCACGCTGATGCTGAGCGGTATCCGCGACGTGCTCATCATCAGCACGCCGCAGGACACGCCGCGCTTCGCCGAATTGCTCGGCGACGGCGGCCGCTGGGGCATGAACTTCCAGTATGCCGTGCAGCCCTCGCCGGATGGCCTGGCCCAGGCCTTCATCATCGGCAAGGATTTCGTCGGCAACGATCCGAGCGCGCTCGTTCTCGGCGACAATATCTTCTACGGCCATGACCTGGTCCGGCAACTGCACAGCGCCAACGAGCGCACGGACAGCGCCACCGTCTTCGCCTACCACGTGCAGGATCCGGAGCGCTACGGCGTCGTCGAGTTCGACGCGAATCAACGCGCACTGAGCATCGAGGAAAAGCCGACAGCACCCAAATCGTCGTACGCGGTAACCGGGCTGTACTTCTACGACAACGACGTCTGCGACGTAGCGGCCGACATCAAGCCGTCGGCGCGCGGCGAACTGGAGATCACGGACGTCAACCGCTGCTATCTCGAACGCGGCAAGCTGAACGTCGAGATCATGGGCCGCGGCTTCGCCTGGCTCGACACCGGCACGCACGACAGCCTGCTTGAGGCGGCGAGCTTCATCGCCACGCTACAAAAACGCCAAGGGTTGCAGGTCGCGTGCCCGGAAGAAATCGCGTATCGCCAAGGCTGGATCGATGCGGCCGACCTGCAGAAACTCGCGGCGCCGCTGGCCAAGAACGGCTACGGCAGCTACCTTTTAAACCTGTTGAAATAATCCGAGTGCTATGCCTTTTACCGTTACCCCGACCGCCATTTCCGATGTGCTGGTGCTGGCACCGAAAGTCTTCGGCGACGCCCGCGGCTTCTTTTACGAAAGCTTCAATGCGCGCGATTTCGCGCAAGCCACCGGTGTCGATGCGCAGTTTGTGCAGGACAATCACAGCAAGTCCGCCAAGGGCGTTCTGCGCGGATTGCATTATCAGATCCAGCATGCCCAGGGCAAGCTGGTGCGGGTTGTGCAGGGCAGGGTGTTCGACGTGGCGGTCGACTTGCGCAAGTCGTCGCCGACCTTCGGGCGGTGGGTGGGGGTTGAGTTGAGCGCGGAAAATTGCCAGCAGATGTGGGTGCCGCCCGGCTTCGCACATGGTTTCGTGGTGCTGAGCGAATCGGCCGAGTTCCTCTACAAGACGACGGACTACTGGTATCCGGAGCATGAGCGCAGCCTGCTATGGAATGATCCGGCCATCGGCGTCGAGTGGCCCATCGATGCGCCGCCGCAGCTCGCGGGCAAGGACCAGGCCGGCAAGCTGCTCGCACAGGCCGAGGTGTTCGACTGATCGCGTCGATGCATTAACAAAGAAAATGGCCGCAGACGATGCGGCCGTTTTCTTGCAACTGCGTGCAACGGAACGCGAAGGCGTCCCGGTTGCGATCAGTGGTGGGTCGTGGTCGAGTGGTTCGTGGTCGAACCATTGTCCGACGAAGCAACGGCGACAGCAGCGACACCAGCGCCGATTGCGACCAGGGTACCGACCGACAAACCGGC
The DNA here is from genome assembly GCF_977014125.1 of Massilia phosphatilytica. Taxonomy (NCBI): domain Bacteria; kingdom Pseudomonadati; phylum Pseudomonadota; class Betaproteobacteria; order Burkholderiales; family Oxalobacteraceae; genus Massilia; species Massilia phosphatilytica. The sequence goes on along the minus strand of NZ_CDRNIL010000102.1, from coordinate 735 downwards.
CACGCCAACACCAGCACCAACACCAGCAGCACCAGCAGCAGCAGCAGCACCAGTACCAGCACCAACACCAGTACCAGCAGCACCGGTGCCGGCACCAGCACTACCTGCACCAGCCCCACCTGCACCAGTACCGCTGGTCGTCGTCGTGGTGGTGCCAGTCTGGGCGCTGGTAGCCTGGGCGAATACCTGGGCCGACATCAGGCTCAGAATAGCGGTCGTGACGAGGAATTTTTTCATCTTGTAATCCTTTTGTTCAATTAAAGGGGCGCCTGCACAGCGCAATGTCGCTAACTAATTATATAGCAAGTAAACATTGCTTTGATTCATCAAATGCCGACTTGGATGCCAGCTCAGCCAAAATGTGATCTTTTTTCGACATAAGCAATTTGCAATTTTGACAGAACGTTGAAGACATTTCTATCACTTTTTCTGATTCTTGTTGTGTGTTCGCCTATCGATCCGGTGATAAAAGCGGCCTGTCGCTCGATATGCAGTCGCTTTCACCGCCTTCTTCTCTTCTAGCCGCGCGGCAACATCTGGAATAATGCCAGCCTGAACAACGTAGCTGTCGTCAGGACGGCGGAAACCGGAGCAGGAATGGCAGAAGACAGCGACGCAGAACGGACCGAACCAGCGTCAGAGAAGCGGCTGAGGCAGGCGCGCGAAGACGGCGACATTCCCCGCTCGCGCGAAGTGGCCACGTTCACCGTCCTGATGACGGCGGGCGCCGGGCTG
>NZ_CDRNIL010000101.1:0-7000 GCF_977014125.1 Massilia phosphatilytica | reverse complement strand
TGTTGCCTGCACTGGTTCAGTTACGTATTGCTAAGGTTAAAACGGAGGAGTTAGTTGGATGATCCAGCACCTAAGGTTAAAACGGAGGAGTTAGTTGGATGATCCAGCACCTGCTGGCGGGCGTACCACCGGGCTCGGACCAGGCCCGGATGCTCGCCGGCCTGTCGGCGCACAGCCTGCTCACCGGCTGCACGCCGGTCGTCAACCTGTTCCATCAGCCGGGAGTCCCGATCCGGTACGACCAGCGGACCGCGGAATACAGCGTGCTTGCGCATTCCGCATGCGGCGGGGTATGAAGTGTATTCGGTCGACCGGGTCCACATGGTGCGGCAGCAGGGCAAGGACATCGCGCCAATCGAATTTCGCCCCTTTTACGCGCTGCGGCATGGGGAAAGCGATGCGCACAAGGGACGCTACTGGATAATGCGCCATGACGATACGCTGGCGGTCACCAGCCCTGGCCACGAAAAAGTCATCTCTCTCGTCGATACCGACGGCGACCCGCTCGCGGTCGAGCACACGACGCTGTCGATCGACCTCACCTGCACCAACCGCAACCTGCCCTGCCTGTTGAAATGCGGGGCGACCGACGGCGACCTGTCCATTCCCGGCACGACGCGGGGTGTACGGATACGTTTCCTGCGCCGGCCCACGCGTCCGCATCGCCTGGCAAACGGCCAGGGCATTCCACTGGCGCCTCATTTCGCACCTGACGCTCAACCATCACTCCCTCGCGCAAGAAGGGGCCGACGGCCTGCGCGAGATGCTCGCCTTGTACGACGTTACCGGGTCCGCGGTATCGCGGCGGCAGATCGCCGGCGTCGTCGGGCTTGAACATGCCGAGGCGACCGCGTGGATCCGGCACAGGCGCGGCTCGTCCCTCGCGCACGGGACCGAAGTACGCCTGACGATCGATGAGGAGGCGTTCGTCGGCGCCGGCCTGCACCTGTTCGTGCAGGTCATCGACCAGTTCTTTGCGCTGTATGTGCAGATGAACAGTTTTATCGAGCTGGTGATCCTGTCACACCACACCGGAGAGGAGCTGGTCCGATGCAAACCGCGAAGCGGCAGCATGCCCCTGTCATGATCGAGCGCCTGCGCGCGGCGCCGTACCGCTACCGGTTCGCGCAACTGCTGAACATTCTCGTGCGGCTGTTGCGCCAACAGGGCATCCCGTACCGCCAGGCATTCGATCACGTGCTGCGCTTTCGTAACAGCCTGTCGCTGGCTTTTCCGGCGAGCGAGATCGAAAGCATGCAGGTCGAATCGGCGCAGGCCGCCGGGACGTCTCGCATTCACATCACCTCCGCATTCATCGGACTCCTTGGCGCCAGCGGCACCTTGCCCCTGCACGACACCGAACGGGCGGCCGCGAGGACGGGACCGGGCACCGACGAAATCTGGAAGCCGTTCATCGATCTGTGTTCGAACCGGGCCGTCGGCCTGTTCTACGAGGCGTGGGGAAAATACCGCGTCGAACATGGGCTGAATACGCGCGCCCGGGACGATCTGCTGCCGCTGCTGACCGCACTGGGTGGTCTTCGGCCCACGAGTTTCGGGCCAGCGCGGCCCTTCGATTCGATTCCGTCGGAAGTCGCCGCCTTCTACGCCGGATTGCTCCGGACGCGCCCGATCGCCGCCTCGACCGTGGAACGTGTGCTGGGCGACTACTTCGGCGTTCCCGTGCGTCTCGAAGAATTCGTCGGCGCCTGGGATCCGCTGCCGGCGATGATCCGCAGCACGCTCGGGGTCACCGATCCCACCCTCGGCTTCGGCGCCGCGCTGGGTACGCGCACGTGGCGCAACGACTTGCGTGTCCGCCTCCATATCGGCCCGCTGGACGAGGAAACGGCGAAGGCGTTCCTGCCGCACGGCCGGTCTCACGCGGCATTGAAGGAGATGGTCAGCCTGTTTGCCGTGCCCTCCATCCAGTATGAAGTCAGGCTCTTGCTGGACAAGCCGTGTCTCAAGCCGCTGACCTTGCGGGCCAAAGGGCAGGACCGGAAACGCCTCGGTTGGAATTCCTTCCTGACGGGCACGGAAGGCAAGGCGAGCCGGCCGGATATTCGGTCTGCCTTGCGGCTGACAACCGGTCGCGGGTCGACGGGACGGCAGAATCGGGACGCGCAAGCACCGGCGGTTCGACCGTAACCGGTCTGGAACGTATCCACCTGTCTGCGCCGAGAACCATCGACAGGCAAATCAGCGCTTGTCGCGGCATTCATTCTCCCCGACGCCTTCTTGCTGTTGATCAAGGATGCTCGCCGTCCTGTTGAGTACCTTAACCGACGGAAATCTGACACCTGATAAACCATCGGAGGTGCTGCATGGATGGGAGCCAAGCGATCGCGGCGGGCGCTGCGCTGTCGGTGTTCAGCCACGATGCGCAGCACGACCGCCTCATGCGCATGGAGTTCCCCCGCAACGATGGACCGGAAGCGATTCTCCTGCCGAACCGGATGACCGCGCGCGAGGAAGTCTCGCGCTGCTTTCGCGTCGAAGCCGAACTCCTGTCGGACGACGCCCGGATTCCCCTGAAAGCGATGATGGCCAGGATGGTGACGATTTCCGTCGTGCGCGAAGACGGTTCTCTGCGTTACTTCAACGGCTACGTCACCGAATTCCGCTTCGTGCGCGCCGACGGCGGGTTCGCGTTCTACCGCATGGTGCTGGAACCGTGGCTGGCATTCGCCAAGCTGCGCAAGGACAACCGTGTCATTCCACGGCAAGAGCGTCATCGAACTGACCGAACTCACCTTCGCGCATTACCGCCAGGCCGACTGGCGTCACGGTCACATCATCGACGACGTATCCGCGGATGACCTGTGCGAACCAGTACGACGAGACCGACTACAACCATTTGCATCGCCGCTGGGAAGCGCTATGGCCTGCATGTATTGGTACGAGCACCGGGCGGACGGGCACACGCTCTGGCTCACCGATAGAAGCACGCTCGCGCAATCCGGTCGACTCGACCGGAATCGACGATTCCGGCGAAATTCCCTTCCGCGATCAGGGCCGGCTCGCTCGAAGACGACGGCATCCGCGAATGGAGTCCCGTGCGCCGCATCGGTTCCGGCCAGACGACCCTGGCCAGCTTCGATTACAAAAACCCGGTCGCGCAGCGTTCGACCGCCGAATCGCTGCAACAACCAGGGCGACGTCTTCCCGTACGAGGTCTACGAAAACACCGGATCGTACGGTTTCCGCACCCACGACGACGGCGAACGCCTCGCCTACCGGCGCATGGGCGAGCGCGACGCGAACACCCAGATATTTCGAAGCGCGCGGCAATGATCGCACCGCCCAGCCGGGCCGCTGCTTCAAGCTCGGCGGCCATTTCAGCGCCGAGCTGCAAGTCTCAGAAGCGCGGCGAGCCAGCCAAGCCCAGCATCCGCGACCGCGACTACCTGATCCTGTCCGTGGACCACGAGGCCAGCAACAACTACCAGGCCGGAGCAGGCGCGCCGTCGAACTACGAGAACACGTTCCGCTGCGTGCGCAAAGATATTCGGTGGCGCCCGGGACGCCACTACAACAGCCAACCCTGCACCTATCCCGGCATCCAGACTGCCATCGTCGTCGGACCTGACCGGGCCGAGGTCCACACCGATGGCTACGGACGCGTCACGGGTCCAGTTCCACTGGGACAGGCTGGGCAATTACGACGAGAACAGTTCTCCATGGCTGCGCGTCATGTCGCCGGGCGCGGGCAACCAGTTCGGGAACATTCGCCTGCCGCGGGTTGGCGAGGAAGTGGCGGTGGTCTTTCTGGACGCGAACATCGACCATCCTGTCATTCTCGGGGCGCTGTACAACTACACGCATATGCCGCCGTGGAAGTTGCCCGGACAGCAGGCCCTGTCCGGGCTGCGGAGTCGGGAATTGCAGGGAGGCGCACCTGGCAGGCGTGGCAATCACCTGATCCTTGACGACACGGCCGGCAAAATCCAGGCGCAGCTGAAAAGCGATCATCAGTCTAGCCAGCTGTCGCTTGGTCATATCAGCCGTATCGAAGACACGTCCGGCAGGAAAGACCCTCGCGGTGAAGGATGGGAATTGCGCACGGACAGGGCACGGGGCGCTGCGCTCGGCCGAAGGAATGATTGTGACCACTGAACGGCGCCCCCAGGGCCAGTCGCACATCACCGATATAAAAGAGACCCTGCAGCGTCTCAGCGAGGGGCATCTGCTGCATGAGATACAGGCGAAGAACGCCATCGGATTCCAGGCTCAGGAATGGGGGCAACAGGATGACGTGGCAGATATAGTGCAGCGGCAAAACGAAACTTTAGCGGGAGGCACCGGAAAGTTCCCAGAGTTCGAGGATCCCACATCTTGTCTTGGCAAGCGCTGCAGAGATCGCCACGGCAACTGCCCAGACTACCCACATGTTCAGCGAGCAACATATCGCTCTAACCGCGAAACGGGACATATCGTTCGTAGCCGGCGATAGCTTCTTCGCAAGCATCAAGCAAACTTTCCGACTATTTGCTGAAAAAGCTGGAATGAAGTTGATTGCAGCGGCCGGCAAGATCACAGTCCAGGCAAAGCAAGATGAGATAGAGCTTATCGCTGCTAAGGTGATGAGTATTATCAGCAATGAAGATTGGATCAATCTGAAGAGTAAAAAAGGAATACGGTTACATGGTGCAGGTTCGGTTTTAGAAATAAGTGACAAGGTCCAGTTCTTCACAACTTCACCTACGTTATTCCACGGAAACCTCGAGACATTGGCACCTGCCGCGCCGCCGAACTCGGACCCCACGTCTGGACAGTCGCCCACCCCACTTACACCAGGTGTCCAAAAACACATTTGACGAGCAATCCCGAATCGTTGCAGCAGATGGACATACGCCAATCGCCAACCGCTCTTACCGAATCATTGCCGATGACGGACAGATTTGGGAAGGTCGCAGTGACAGGGAAGGCTTTACACAACGCGTAGTCACCGAGGCTTCTGTAAAACTTTCACTCGTTTTACTCCCTGATTGATATTTTATCGGAGAACACATGCCTGAGGCAATTGTCGCAAAAGCGATTACAAACTCGACACCAGGATCGATTGTTTCCGTCAAAATTGATGACTACGTGTGCATGCTCACTGTTGAGAAAAACAAATTTGGCGACGAATTACCTATAATTCCGACTGACTCGCGAACAGAGAAAAACAAGATACTCTACCAACTGAAATTGAGAGCCAGATTAACTCAACATAGGGATGCCGCCCCCGTTCCAGGGCGCTGTTTCTCGCTTAGATCCGACCGTTCTTGTGATCGATTAGAGTCAAACGGAAAAACAAATGTTCAAGGAGAGATGACGTTCGTCCTCATCACTCGCGAACCTGGCGAACTCGAACTGACCGTGCAGACTGCGGGAATTACAATGCCTGGCTTAAAAATAAAATTACATGAAGCTTGGTACGAATCTTCATTTCTCATCACTGGCTACCATGTTTGTGAAGAGGATGATTTTTCTGGTGAACTAGTGGAGGGACAAGGGCTAGATGAGAAGCACAGGGACGATTTCCTTTACGGAGCGGCAGGGGTGGCCATGCAAGGAACAGGAAAAGGAAGCGACGGCCGATATATACGTCTCGACAACAAACCGGGAAGCTGGCATAAAAACATCAAAGGCAATCCTGACCGGTTAAGCAATCCGTCTGCTGCAAAATTTTCGTACACTGACAAATTTTACGGAAAATATGGAATAGTCGAGGAAAATCATTCGATAGCGGTTGATAAATCAATAATCCCGAAAAAATCCAAAGTCAGCATAGAAGGATTAGGGGAAAGAGTAGCCGATGATTCTGGAGGCGGCATACATTCATACCACATCGATAATTTTCTCGGATCAGGAGACTCAGTAGTGAAGACTTGGCTAAAAAGCGGAATCAACCATACACAGCGAGCGGTTAAGTACTTGGGAGTTGCCTGATGAATATCGCGCGTCGATTGATCGTGTTTTTGGCCACCAGCATCCTCATGACGAGCGCTTATCCGGAAACCTTAAAGAAGGTTTATCTTGACAGCAACCGGAACATACATATCGTAAACGACCATGAGGTCGACACGCAAATAACGAACAAAGGAAATGCCAGCACACTAAAACTAGCTCCTAACAGGGAAACCGTGGCTTGGTTAGTCATGAATACTTGGATAGCAGAAGGTGATGACGGCCCCGGCTCTGAAGAATTAATGCTCTATCGCGATGGAAAATTCAGCTCACTTAAATGCACACCATTTATTCGAGATTACTGGTTTTGGATGAATGGAGATCAAATTGCTATTGACTGTGGCGCAAGACATTTTGCAGGACGAGAAACCCTTTATGACACCAGGACCATGCGCGAACTTTCGAGTTTTGATGAGGCCAAGGTTCCGTTAGAAAGCCGACCAGATTGGTCGGACGCTGATAACTGATAAATTTTCGCGTTACTGCCCTAACTGGGCAAGCCGTTATGGTTCCAGTTACGTCTAATGAATGCACTGAGGGGAAACAACGTGATACACAACGGACGCGGGGTAATTCGCCACAATGATAAAACCGATCACGGCGGCCAGGTTCGTGTCGCAGAACCGATGCGGCGCACGGGACTCCATTCGCGGATGCCGTCGTCTTCGAGCGAGCCGGCCTTGTCGCAGGAAGGGAATTTCGCCGGAATCGTCGATTCCGGTGCGAATCGACCGGTTGCACGAGCGTGCTTCTATCGGTGAGCCAGAGCGTGTGTCCATCCGCCCGGTGCTCGTACCAATACATCGCCAAGCGCTTCCCAGCGGCGATCCGAATGGTTGTAGTCGGTCTCGTCGTACTCGTCGCACCACGTCATCCGCGGATCGTCGTCGATGATGTGCGTGCGCCAGTCGGCCTGGCGGTAATGCGCGAAGGTCGTTCGGTCAGTTCGATGACGCTCTTGCCGTAGAACGACGCATTATCCTCCGCAGCTTGGCGAATGCCAGCCACGGTTCAGGTACTGGATCATCCAACTAACTCCTCCGTT
>NZ_CDRNIL010000100.1:0-4048 GCF_977014125.1 Massilia phosphatilytica | reverse complement strand
TGTTATGTCGTCACTTCGTTCAGTTACGTATTGCTAAGGTTAAAACGGAGGAGTTAGTTGGATGATCCAGCACCTAAGGTTAAAACGGAGGAGTTAGTTGGATGATCCAGCACCTAAGGTTAAAACGGAGGAGTTAGTTGGATGATCCAGCACCTGGTCGCGCGAAGCGCTGGAAGCCCTGCCCGGCGTGGGCCGCAAGACGGCGAACGTCGTGCTGAACACCGCGTTCGGCGAACCGACGATGGCCGTCGACACGCACATCTTCCGCGTCGCGAACCGCACGAAGATCGCGCCCGGCAAGAACGTCGACGAGGTCGAACGGAAGCTGCTGAAATTCGTGCCGAAGGAATTCCTGCACGACGCGCACCACTGGCTGATCCTGCACGGGCGCTACACGTGCGTGGCGCGCACGCCCAAGTGCTGGAACTGCATCATCAACGACCTGTGTGAATACAAGGACAAGACGCCGCCACCGAAGGACGCGTGATGCCGGATCGTCAAGCATGGCCGACCGCGGAGGTCTCCGGTATCATCCGGGGATGAACGAGATTTCTTTCCTTCCGTTTGTCATTGGCGTCGCCGGCGGAAGCGGCAGCGGCAAGTCGACGGTGTCCCAACAAGTGCTGGCCTCCTTCGGCGCCGACATGGTCTCGGTCGTGATGCAGGACGACTACTACCGCGACCAATCCGACCTTCCGCCCGAAGTCCGCCGCAAGCAGAATTACGACCATCCCGACGCCTTCGACTGGCCGCTGCTGGTGCAACACGTCCAGGCCTTGCGCAACGGCGAAACGATCGCGATGCCGGAATACGACTTCACGATCGACAACCGCTCAACCCGCACCATTCCGGTCAAACCCGCACCGGTCGTCGTGATCGAAGGCCTGTTCGCCTTGTACGACGCGGACCTGCGCGACATGATGTCGCTGAAAATCTTCGTCGACACCGCGCCCGACGTCCGCTTCATCCGCCGCATGCAGCGCGATATCGCCGAACGCGGCCGCTCGCTGGAGAGCATCGTCGGCCAGTACCTGGAAACGGTGCGGCCGATGCACAAGCAATTCATCGAGCCGACCAAGCGCCACGCGGATGTCATCCTGCCCCACGGCGCGAACGACCCGGCCGTCGACATCATCACCACCAAGGTCGCGAGCGTCATCGGCCGGTTGCGGCAGCCCTGACGCGTGGACCGTGGTGATGTCGTTCACTTCGTGAGGACCAGCGAAAAGAAAATCCGGGTCGGCCCGTTCGACAGCTTGAAGAACAGCTTGTTGCGGCCCTTCCTGAAGTGCACCACGCGCGTGCCTTCGTTCAGGTTGTAGTCGCGCACGAAGGTGTTCTTCGTCTCGTAGACCTGGCCGAAGAACGAGTCCTTGTCGACGTTCCCGCCTTTCCAGACCAGCCTGTCGTTGAGCCACAGTTGCGCATCGTCGTCCGCGCCGACCCAGATCGTCAGGTCCTGCTCGGCGTCGAGCATCAACTCCGTATAGCCGTAATACACGGCGTCTTCCGCGTGCACGGGCGGCTCCAGGGGATAGCGCGCCATGTCGACGTAATCCCATTTGACGAGGCGCCCGCCCTTGCCCCGATACGCAGCGTCCAGCACGACGCCCTGCTCGGGCGGATGGCGGTAATTGGCAAACAGCCCTGCGCCGTGCCGTCCGTCGAATGGACCGATCAGGTACCAGCGGTTGATCCAGACGCGGTTCGCATACGTGCCGCCGGGACCGATCATCCTGCCCGCGCCCTTGACCATGGTCGCCGCGTCGACGGTCGGAACGTGCGCGACGCCACCGCCGAAGAACGCGCCCATGCGCCCGGTGTAGGCCTGCGTCGCGCGATCCGGCATGTCGGGATTCGCGAATGCGACGATCCGGTCCAGCGCCCCGCTGCCGATGCCCTGTCCGGGCTGGCCGGTGCCGTTGCCGCTGCCGGTGCCGCTGCTTTTACCTGCGCTGTTGTTGATGCCGCGCTGCGTCGCACCTGTCGCGCCGGCCGCGACCTGCACGCCGTTCTGCTGCTGTTCCAGTTGCTGGCGGCGCTGTTCGAGCGCGTCGCGCGCCTTCGCCTCGAGCTGTTCGATCTGCGCGGCCGCCGCGGCGGCATCCTGCGGCGGCGTGACGGGCGGCGCTTCCGGCCTGGGCGTTTCCGCGATCTGCTTCAGTGCCTTTTCCTTCGGGATGTCGAGCAGCTTCGCCAGCCGTTCGGCCTTGGCGTCGCGCTCGATGTCGTCGATCCTGCGCGCCAGCTCCCTCGCCTGTTTCAGCAATTCCTCCGGCGCCTTCGGCTGCGCGCTGAACTGCACGTCGTCGTCCTTGTCCGCGGCGGGTTGCGCGGCCGCGCTTTGCTCGAGCAGGGACTTGATTCGCTCCATGTCGTGCACGCGCTTTTCGAGGCGGGCCCGGGCCGTCAGCCGCGCGCCCGATTCGACCTGCCGTTGCTGCCGCTCGCGCTGGGCGAGCTCGATGCGCTGGCTGCCCAGGTGATAGAGCGCGACAAGCGGCACCGCATGCAGCACCAGCGCCGCCACCAGGAACGGATGCCGCCGGATGGGGGCAAACGTCGGTGCGAGCGTGGGCGCGTCGTCGAAGGCCATCGTCAGCGCGTGTGCATCGAGACCCGGGTCAATCCCTCGAACTGGCAGAGATCGAGCACGTGCACGATGTCCTGGTAGCGCGCGGCCTGGTCGCCGTCGATGCGGATCGGCCGCGCCGGATCGCGCGCCGCCTCGCGCTTGAGCAGGTCGTGCAGGGCTTGCGTCGACGCCTGCTTGCCGTCGATGTAGAGCGCACCCTCGGCGTCGACACCGATGACCAGCGGCGCCGCGCCGGCCGTGGCGCGGTCGAGGCTGACCTGCGACGTGGGCAGCACGATGTGCATGTCCTTCTCCGGCTTCTTGCCGTCCGGGTGCTTGAACGACGTCGCCGCCATGAAGAACATCAGCAGGAAGAAGATGCAGTCGATCAGCGCGATCAGGCCGATCTCGGGCTGCTCGTCGTCGCCGAGGTCAATGCGCATGGACGACCTCTAGCGTGCGCGCCGGCATGCCGTCCAGCACGCGGTTCAGCTGGCGCTCCAGCGCGATGCCGATGCCGACCATGCGGTTGCGGAAGACGTGGTGCATCGCCAGCGACGGCAGCGCCACCGACAGCCCGGCCGCCGTGTTGACGAGGGCCTTCGAGATGCCGCCCGCCAGCAGGGTCGGATCGCCCATGCCGTTGAAGGCGATGACGTGGAACGATTCGATCATGCCGACGACGGTGCCCAGCAGCCCGACGATCGGCGCGACCGTCGCCACCACGTTCAGCGCGTACGCCTTTTGCTGCTGCAGGCGCAGTTCGACGCCCGCCATCTCCGCCACGCGCGCCGCCAGCTTTTCGGCCGGCAGGTGCCGGTGCTCGACCATCCAGTCGACGATGCGCGCGAGGCTGCTGCCGCCGCCGGCCACCCGCTCGCGCAACTGGTCGAAACGCCCCGCGCGCCACAGCGTTTCCGCCTCGGCCGCCAGGTCCGGCGGCGCCACTTTCTCCAGGCGGAAGTTGACGAGCCGCTCGAGCGTCACGGCCAGCGCCAGCACGGACAGCGCGCCGATCGCGACGATGCCCAGGCCGCCGTGCAGCAGTTCGGCGGCGATGTTCTTCATGGCGGCGACGTCGTTCAAGCACCCGGACGGCAAGAAGCCGGAGAAGGACATGCACATCGTGCTGCCCACGTCGCAGGTCAGCCTCGACCGCGCCACGGCCGGCGCGGCGCCGCTGGTCATCGGTGTCGACGCCGAGGGTGCGCTCTACATCGACGGCAAGCAGGCGCTGACGCAAGCCCTGCACGACCTGCTCAAGCGCGAGGCGGCGCGCAATCCGGCGCGGCCGATCCGCATCGACGGCGACCAGGCCGCGCGCTACCAGGACATCGTGCACGTGCTCGATCTCTGCCAGTTCGAGGGATTGACCCGGGTCTCGATGCACACGCGCTGACGATGGCCTTCGACGACGCGCCCACGCTCGCACCGACGTTTGCCCCCATCCGGCGGCATCCGTTCCCTGGTCGG
>NZ_CDRNIL010000099.1:0-7029 GCF_977014125.1 Massilia phosphatilytica | reverse complement strand
TGTCCTCTACTTCGTTCAGTTACGTATTGCTAAGGTTAAAACGGAGGAGTTAGTTGGATGATCCAGCACCTGTGCGGCCGAGGGCGCGGACGAGCAGCACGGACAGTGGATGGATCGGCGCGCCGCCAGCATACAGCGCCCAGACGGCCGTTTGCGGCGAGCGCCACAGGCAGACGAGCCCGGCGACGGCCCAGACCGCAGCCGGACACGAACATCCCGGGCGCGCCGCCCAGGTAGGCCGTGCGCATATCCTGCTGCGCGGCGGCAAACGTCAGGGAATCGGGAACGAGCGACCGCGTGTCGTGCATGGCTTGTCTCCTGGAAAAGGAAGCGCCATGCTGACACGAACCGCTTGTCAGTACAACATGTTTTCGCGGGGCCGCGCGGGGCTCAGGCCGGCCGGTTGCCCATCATCTCGCCCAGGCGCACGGCGCGTTCCGGCGCCCAGTCCGGGTTGAAGCGGATCGTGCCGGGACGGAACAGCATGACGATCGTCGAACCGAGCAGGAAGCGGCCCATTTCCTCGCCTTTTTTCAGGACGATCTCGCGGTCCGCGTACCGTCCATTCCGTCACCGTCTGCATCCGGGGCGGTTTCACGACGCCATGCCAGACGGTCGCCATGCTGCCCACGATCGTCGCGCCCACGAGCACCAGCACGAACGGACCGTGCTCGGGCGATTCGAACACGCAGACGACGCGTTCATTGCGTGCGAACAGGTTCGGCACGCCGCGCGCCGTCGTCGGATTGACGGAAAACAGCGCGCCGGGCACGTAGATCATGCGCGTCAGCTTGCCGTCGCATGGCATGTGCAGGCGGTGGTAATCCTTCGGCGACAGGTACAGGTTGGCGAAGCAGCCGTGGCGGAATTGACTTGCCAGCGCGGCGTCGCCGCCGACCAGTTCGGTCGTCGTGAAGCGGTGGCCTTTCGCCTGCAGGATGTGGTGGTCGTCGATGGCGCCGAACTGGCTGATGGCGCCGTCGACCGGGCAGACGAAGTCGGCATCGGCCAGCGGACGCACGCCGTCCTTCAGTGGCCGCGTGAAGAATTCGTTGAAGCTTTTATAGCTCGCGATATCGGCATTCTCGGCCTCGGCCATGTTGACGCCGTACTTGGCGACGAACCAGCGGATCAGGCGCGTCGTGATCGTGCCGCCCTTGGCACCGGCGACGCGGCCGGCGAAGGTCGTGAGGCGCCTCTTCGGCAGCAGATACTGGGGCAGGACTTTCAGGCGATCGGACACGGTGAACCTCGAAATAAAGACGCGCCATTATAGCGGCGCCAGCGTTCGCGGAAATGATTTTGCCAAAAAGCATTAATTATTCGGCAAAGTGGCCGGAATGCTCTCGCTTATGCACACCAAAAATTTTACGCTTAGGCAACATTGCGACGGAAATCCGGGAGACAATGGCGGCCGCGCTATTTTTGCCATTCTGACATGCATATCGTGATGACGCCATCCCGCTTGACGCCGTTGGTCGCCGTCGCGAAAACCGGGGTCAGAGCCCGTTTTTAAGCAATAGCTTGACGGGAATTTCAAGCAGCATGGCTTGCGAGCAATGTCTCGAAAAAGGGCTCTGACCCCGACTTCACCGGCTTCACGATCTCAGGCCAGCCGCATCGCGACGGCCCCGCAGGCGATGAGGGCGACGGCGGCCAGGCGCGCGCGGCCGACCGGTTCGCGCAGGACGATGGCGGCGATCGCGGTCGCGAACACGATCGACGTCTCGCGCAGCGCGGCCACCGCCGCCACCGGCGCCCGCGTCATCGCCCACAGCGCGATGACGTAGGCGCCCACCGAGGCCAGGCCGCCCAGCGGCGCGACGAGCGGGTTGGTGCGCGCGAATGCGGCGAGCGCCCGCAGGCGGCCGCGCACCGTGCCGGCGCACACGCAGGCGCCCGTCAGCAGGAAGATCCACAACGCGTACGCCGCCGGCGCGCCGGAGCGGCGCACGCCCTGGCCGTCGATGAGCGTATAGGCCGCGATCACGCCCGCCGTCAGCAGCGCGAACACGGTCGTGCGGCGCGCGCCGGGCGCGGAGGTGCCGCTGGCGGAGGTGCCGCTGGCGGAGGCGCTGCCGGCTGCGGCGCCGCGCGCCGCGAACCACTGGCCCAGCACGCCGCCGCAGATCAGCAGGACCGCGCCCCACTGGCCGGCGCTGAGCCGGTCGCCCGTCAGCGGCCCGTCGACGAGCGCGACGAGCAGCGGCGGGCAGCCGCGCATCAGCGGGTAGGCGTGGCTGACCTGGCCGGCGCGGTAGCTCTCGACGAGCAGCCGGAAGTAGAGCACGTGGACGGCGCTGGACGCCGCGATGAATCCCCAGCTCGCCCGCGCCGGCGGCGCCAGGAAGGGCAGCAGCACGAGGCGACGAGGCCCGACCCGGCCACCACGAGCACGGTCGCGAGCAGCGGTTCGCCGCGCCGCTTGAGCAGCGCGTTCCAGCTCGCGTGCAGCAGCGCGGCGCCCAGCACCGCGAGCAGCACGGCACGCCGATGGCGGCGGCCGGCGTCACGCCTGCTCGGCGACCGGTGCCGTCTCCGCTATGCCGTGGCGGCGGAAGTAGCGGTGCGCGACCAGCAGCGCCGCGGCCTGCATCGCCGCGCACAGGAAGAACGGCCCGCCCATGCGCCAGTCCAGCGGCGGCAGGTGGCTCGCGACGCGCAGCAGCTGGGCGCCGACCAGGGGCATGACGATCAGGCCGATGCTGCTGACCGATTGCAGGGAGCCCATCAACTCGCCCTGTTCGCGCGGCGACGACGATTTCGACAGGATGCCCTGCAGCGCCGGGCCGGCCGCGAACGACAGCAGGTTGCACACGATGAAGACGTACATCATCCAGCCATGCGTCGCGACGGCGTACAGGAAATAGGTGACGGCGCCGGAGGCGAGGCCGATCAGCGACAGTCGCACTTCGCCGAAGCGCCGGATCAGCCGCGCGAGCAGACCGGCCTGCACGACGATCGAGCACACGCCCACGCAAAACAGGGCGATGCCGTCGTCGCCCCGGTGTCCAGTTGAAGCGGAACGTCGTGTACAGGACCCACGTCGACTGCAGCGTCATCTGGGGCGAAGGCGACGAGCGCGTAGACGACGACGAGGCCGGCGGATGTCGGTGCGCCGCACGAGGCGCAGCAGGGCGCCGAACGGATCGACGCGCGTCCACTGGAACGGCGAGCTGTCGGCGTTCGCGCGGCAGCGATTCGGGCACGGCCAACCAGCCGTACACGAAGTTCGCGGCGGGACAGCGCGGCCGCCAGGTAGAACGGCAGGTGCAGTCCCATATCGCCCAGCAGGCCGCCCAGCATCGGGCCGCAGACGAAGCCGAAGCCGAACGCCGCGCCGATCTTGCCGAAGCTTTTTGCGCGGTTCTCCGGCGTCGACACGTCCGACGCGTACGCCGACGCCACCGACATGCTGGCCGACGACGCGCCGCCGATGATGCGTCCGATGAACAGGCACGCGAGATTCGGCGCCCACGCCGTGGCGAGGAAGTCGACGCACATGCCGCCCATCGAATACAGCAGCACGGGACGGCGGCCGATGCGGTCGGACAGCGCGCCGACCAGCGGCATGAACAGGAATTGCATCAGGCCGAACGTGGAGCCCAGCACGCCGTACCACAGCGCCTGCTGCTCGCGGTCGGCGACGAACGTGCCCACGAGGTTCGGCAGGACCGGCACGATGAGGCCGATGCCGAGCATGTCGATGAACACGCAGATCAGGACGAAATTCAGGTTGCCGGACGGGTCTTCGGCAAGAGTCGCGCTGCTGGTCATGGCCTTCCCGGAATCAGACGGAAAGCGCGTATGGTAGCACCGATTGCCCTGCCGACAACACCGGCCGCCCCCTCAGGCGCCGGCGTGCGGGGGGCCGCTCCACTCGAGGGCGAAGGCGCCGCGGAAGTCCGTCAACGCGGCCAGCCGCGCCTCGGCGAGCGCCCGTCCGGCCGGCGTCTGCATCATGGCGGGCAGGCGCGCCAGCTTGGTCTCGATGTGGTCGAGGGCATAGGCTTTGTCGTCGAGCGGGCGGTCGTGCGCGAGCGGATCGCTGCCGTGGGCCAGGCCGCTGCCCATCCGGCCCGCGATGTAGAACATGCGCGCCAGGCCCACCAGGCCGAGGCCGTCCAGGCGGTCGGCGTCCTGCACGATGCGCGCTTCCAGCGTGGTCGCGGGCACGGCGGCGGAAAAGCTGTGCGCCTCGATCGCGTGGGCGACGGCCGCCAGTCGATCGGCCGGAAAATCCAGCGCGGCCAGTGCCACGCCGGCGCGCTCCGCCGACAGCCGCGACGCCATGCCGCGGCGCGGATCGTTCTTCGGCACGTTGACGAGATCATGCAGATAGCACGCCGCCAGCACGACGAGCGCGTCCGCCTGCGGGTAATGCACCAGCAGCGCCTGCGCATTGCGCCACACGCGTTCGAAATGGTTCAGGTCGTGGGCGCCGTCGGGTCCCTGTTCGGCCAGCGCGGCCGCGGCCAGTGCCGCCAGGCGCGCCTGCCAGGCGGCGAGTTCAGGAGGGCGTTCGTAGTGCGTCGTCTGCATCGGATTCGTCGAAGGAAAAGGCGGCGAGCGCGCGCTGCGACAGCGCGTCCGCATCGGTGTTCTTGTCGGCGCGGCACCCAGCGCAGGCGCACGTCGGACAGGGCAGCCAGCAGCGCGTGCACGCGGCGGCGGTAGGGCGCCAGCGCCGGCGCCGCGTACAGGTCGGGGCCGGCGACGTCGTCGACCACGACCCGGCTGTCGCCATGGATCGTGAGGTCGTGCGCGCCGTGCGCGACGGCCACTTCGAGCAGGACGATCAGGGCGCGGTATTCGGCCTCGCTGCTGTCGCCGTGGCCGGCCGGCCGGGCGATCTCGATCCGGATGCCGCCGGGCCCGTCGAGCCGGGCCCCGATGCCGCAGCGGCCCGGGTTCGGCTTGGCGGAGCCGTCGAACCAGCCGGCGCCAGGCGCTGGGCGGGCCGTCATGGCGGGCCGCGCGGCGCGCGTCGGCGGCGGCTTCGGCGGCGCGGGCGGCGTCGCGTGCTGCCTGGGCGGCCAGCATGCCGGTGCGCGCGGCCACGAGGGCGGCGAGGCCCTGGACGCCGGCCGCCGCTTCGAGCGTGCGGCGCAGCGCCTGGTCGGCCGGCAACCCGGCGGCGCGCGCCAGGCGGCGGCTCGCGGCGCGCTCGGCTTTATAGGCGATCCGGTCCAGGTCGGGGAAGTCGTTCATGCCGTGAGGATACCTGCTTTTCGCCGACGTCGTGTCCGCAAAGAAAAACAGCACCGGGCGGTGCTGTATTCATGCTGCATCAGCGGCGGTAGGGATTGTCCGGCCGGTGATCCCAGCGGTTCGGCACGCCGTCGCCGTCGCGGTCGCGGTCGTAGCGGTTCGGCACGCCATCGCGGTCTTCGTCGTGGCGCCGGCCGCCGCGTTCGTAGCGGTCGGGGACGCCGTCGCGGTCGCGATCGCGGTAGTTGGCGCGGTCGCCATAGTAGCGGTCGTCGCGGCGGTCGTAGCGGTCGGGCACGCCGTCGCGGTCGCGGTCACGGCCGTATGGCGTCCACGCGGCCGGCTGCATATACCAGCCGCCATTGCCCTGATACCAGGCAGGTGCGCGGTAGACATAGCCCGGGCGTTCGACCACCCAGAACCCCGGCGCCCAGATGTGGCGGCGGCCGTTCCATTCCCAGTGGCCGGGCGCCCACACATAACCGTGGCGCGGCGCGGGAACGCGTTCGTACAGCGGGGCCGGCGGCGCGGTGCCGATGTAGAGGCTGACATTGCTGTAAGCCATCGAAGGGAGCGGTGCTGCGGCGGCGCCGATGGCGATCAGGGCGGCAAGAGTGAGGCGTTTCATATTGGTCTCCAATCCGGACTGCGGATGAAACCAATATAGCGCGGGCGGGTGCTGGATTCAGCAGTTGAAGCAGGTGCTTACATCTGAAACCTAGTTGTAAAGCTGTGTTCTCATAGGTAAATCAGGTGCTTACATGATCAATTTTGGAGGATGATATGCACAAAAATGCAGGGACCAGCCCCTAAGTAAACAATAACTTAGGAGCGCATTTCTGTAATTTCTGGAGCGTATTCTGACTGCTGATCAGGCGACGGCGGAACGATGATCAGTTCGCCGTCGACCACCTGCATGACCAGCTCGGCCGCCTCGGGCGTGATGACGTGGTAGTCGGTCACGGCACCAGCCCGTTCTTTTCGATGAACGCCTGACAGGCCCGCCCGGTGGCGAGATCCTGCTCTACCGCTTCGATCAACTGCTTAAAATCCGCGTCAGCTCGGCTTGAAACCAGCCCGGCGGATGGATCGGCGCTGTCGCCGCCGGTGGAGCTTTTGGCTTGGTCGGGGGCGGCAGGTCGGTCGGGACATATTGAGGGGCCGACGCGCAGCCTTGGAGTAGCAGCAAGGCGCCGGCGCAGATCAGCAATTTCATCGTCTTTCTCCTTCGTGATGGTGGAGTTTGTTTCGTCCTGACGAGCGGCTTGGGCGGCGTTCTCGCCAGTGCGCTTCATGACGGCTGCGGCATCGGCCCGCGCGCGCTCGTCAACAGCCGCGGCATGGCCGGCGCTGTACCGGTGCGCGCCATAGGCCAGCACGCCGAGCCAGCCGCATACGAGCAGGCCGGCCGACACGATCAGGCCGATGAGCCAGCGATTGAGGGGGGTCATGGAGCCACCGCCGGGACGTCGTATTGCTGCAGGTTCCGGCCGCGCATGATCGCGATCAGCGTATCGGCGTAGGCCGGATCGGTTGCGTAGCCGGCGGCGGCCACCGCACGGGCCCAGCCGGCGCCCGATGTCTCGCGGAAGCACTTCGCGTAGCGCGGGTTCCGGAAGAAGAATTGCGCCCGGTCCTGCAGGCAGTCGGCCCAACTGTTGTAGGCACGAAACTTGTCAGTGACGGCAATGCGCTGGCCGTTCACGACCTCGTGCGTGGGCACGTCGACGGTAGAGCCGTTCCACGAAGCGTCGGCCTTGATGCCGAACAGGTGCTGGATCATCCGACTGACTCCTCCGTTTTAACACTTAGCAATAA
>NZ_CDRNIL010000098.1:0-11182 GCF_977014125.1 Massilia phosphatilytica | reverse complement strand
AATATTGTGAAGGTTAAACGGAGGAGTTAGTTGGATGATCCAGCACCTGTGAAATTGAGAAACGGCCATTGTCATCAAACGCTATTTTACCTTAGGCCAGTCCTTGGAAAACATGAGAATGTGTAGGAAGCACCGAATACCAGCATGCCGATAACGATGGTCTGCAACATGTTCCGCCACAGGTAGAGGCAAGCGCGACTATACCGGCCAGCAGTTTCGGATTCGTGATGCGCAGCTGGATGTCGCCCTGCGTCCCCGACACGAAACTCCGCGCGGGACGATTGCCGCCATGTGCAGCCGGCCGATAGCCGAGCAGTTCCTGCACGCGCGGGGAATCGTCACGCGCGGCCCACCATCCACAAGCCGCTGCGGGTGCAGCGGCGGTGGCCACGGCCAGCACGGCGATCTCGACGGCCAGACGTCCCGAGTCAGCCATGGCGCACCTTGCGGCGTCCGCGCGTTTCCTCGACGGCGATGGCGGTGGACACGCCGACGACGACCGCGAGCAGCAGCCCCAGCTCGTACTCGTAGGCCATGGCGCCACACCTGGACACCACACCCGCCACCAGCACCGCCGCAGGACCGGGCCGCGCTGTCGATGATCAACGGAACTAGGATGCACAGCATGGTGAGCGCGCCGGCAAACCCCAGCTGCCATTCGGTCGGAACGGCGTCGCCAGGAAGCTGGTGAGGCTGCCGCCTGCGAGGTGCTCCAGGTCGGATACAGGCCCTTGAGACGACAGCTTGCCGTCCGCCGACGGGTAGCGCTGCAGGAAGAGTGCCGTTCCGTCAGGTCGCCTGGAAACATAGCTCAGAATAAACGCTGGAACAGCGCAGCTTCGCGAAATAGCAATGCGGCAAAGATGACGAAACGGAGGTCGACGACGAACGCCGTGGCAAACATGGACCCGACGGGCGCGCCCGCGGCGATCAGCGGCAGCGACGCGAGTGGCCGAGTGGATACACTGTGGAGGAGGCTCACGCCCCGGTGTGCATGGGCTGAGGCTGCTCTTGACCATCGCGACGCCCAGCACCATGCCCCATGCGAGATGAGGCCAACAGCGTGGGCAGGCCGACCAGCCTTCGCGCCAGGGCGGGGCGGCATCGTGGCCGTCGACATCGATGGCGCTGCCGCGTTGGGCGCTGGATCCAGGTGCGGGCCGTTCATTCGCGTTCCTGCAACAAACCGGCTGACTGGGGCGGCGCTCGGACATGAAACGATGTAGTGCAGAATGCGTGTAGATTTCCTTGCCGGAAATTTACTCGACAGTATTAAGGCCCGCTACTTCTACCTACTATTCCGCAATCTGGTTGATCCGTTAGAATTGTGGCTTCTGGAAATGCCGAGATACCGGGATGCGCGGCGACGAGCCGCAAGCGCCCCGCAGAGCCTAAGGTAAGTAGATGCGCGATGAGCCTGCACAGGCCGGTTCTTGGGAATTTCCCCCTTGCCAAACTAGTCGACGGAGAAATGATGAACCACAAGACCATCCCGGTCGTGGAACTGAAGCCAAGGACCTGCCGCATTCGCCGAACCCGGCCATGCCGCTGTGGTCGTCCCACCGGCGCGTTCTGGATTTCGATCACGACGGCAACGCCAGCTGCCGCACACCCTGCGGCACCCAGTACCGCCTGAAGCCGGGCCGCGGGCCCCGGCGTCGTGCCCGGGGGCTTGCCGTGAACCCAGCGAGCGCCGCGGCTCCGAGGCTGCCCAAGCTACCAGGCCCCCTGGCGGCCTGCCGGGCGGCGACCTGCAGACGATTTATCCCGCCCTCGCACTCCGCAAACCGGCCGTCGCCTACCGGCGCGAGCGCTGGAACACCATGCGGCCCAGGATTTCATCGACGTCGACCTCGTCGACGTGCCAGGCCCGGCGCGCCCTTCGTCCTGCGTCACGGCCTGGAAGGGTCGTCGGACAGCCATTACTGATGGCGTCGTCGCGGCGCGCGGCTGGACGGCGCGGGTCCGCATTCCGCGGCGCCCTCGGGGCGCAGCGGGTCGCGCTCTCTACCACTCCGGCGACGCCGAAGAACTCGACTGGATCATCCGCCGGCTGCGTTCCCGCCATGCCGGTCCGTTCTACGTGGCCGGCGTGGTCGCTCGGCGGCAATGCGCTGCTGCGCTGGCTGGGTGAACAGCACCACGGCGCGGACATCGTCGACGCCGCCGTGTCCATCTCCGCCCCGCTGACCGGCCGGCGGCGCCGCGCTGTCGTCCGGCTTCAACCGCCTGTACACGCGCATGTTCCTGCAGACCCTGAAG
This sequence comes from Massilia phosphatilytica, assembly GCF_977014125.1. NCBI lineage: Bacteria > Pseudomonadati > Pseudomonadota > Betaproteobacteria > Burkholderiales > Oxalobacteraceae > Massilia > Massilia phosphatilytica. Next base: position 8,920 of record NZ_CDRNIL010000098.1, on the reverse strand, counting down.
CCGAAGGCGCTGGCCAAGCTGGAAGCGCTTTCCCGGCCTGTTCGACCGCGACCGCCTGCTCGCCGCAAACGATTTATACAGTTTCGACAACGTCGTCACCGCCCCGCTGCACGGCTACCGCGACACCGACGATGTCGTGCAGCACGTGGCGGGCGCTGGCGCGGTGCCAGTAATCGTCGGTGTCGCGGTAGCCGTGCAGCGGGGCGGTGACGACGTTGTCGAAACTGTATAAATCGTTTGCGGCGAGCAGGCGGTCGCGGTCGAACAGGCCGGGAAAGCGCTCCAGCTTGGCCAGCGCCTTCGGCTTCAGGGTCTGCAGGAACATGCGCGTGTACAGGCGGTTGAAGCCGGACGACAGCGCGGCGCCGCCGGCCGCCAGGTCGAGCGGGGCGGAGATGGACACGGCGGCGTCGACCATGTCCGCGCCGTGGTGCTGTTCACCCAGCCAGCGCAGCAGCGCATTGCCGCCGAGCGACACGCCGGCCACGTAGAACGGACCGGCATGGCGGGAACGCAGCCGGCCGGCGGATGATCCAGTCGAGTTCTTCGGCGTCGCCGGAGCGGAAGAAGCGCGGGGCCAGGTTCGCCTCGCCCGAGCAGCCGCGGAAATGCGGGACCGCGCCGTGCCAGCCGCGCGCCGCGACGAGCGCCATCAGGGAACGTGCGTAATGGCTGTCCGACGACCCTTCCAGGCCGTGGAACAGCAGGACGAAGGGCGCGCCGGCCGTGGCACCGTCGACGAGGTCGACGTCGATGAAATCCTGGCCGCATGGCGTGTTCCAGCGCTCGCGCCGGTAGGCGACGGCCGGTTTGCGGATGCAGAGGGCGGGATAAATCGTCTGCAGGTCGCCGCCCGGCAGCCACCAGGGGGCCTGGTAGCTTGGGGCGGCCTGGGAGACCGCGGCGCTCGCTGGGTTCACGGCAAGCCCCCGGGCACGACAGAAATCAGTGATGAGCCAGCACGGTGCCCGGCTTCAGGCGGTACTGGGTGCCGCAGTATGGGCACTTGGCGTTGCCGTCGTGATCGAAATCCAGGAAGACGCGCGGGTGGGACGACCACAGCGGCATGGCCGGGTTCGGGCAATATGCCGGCAGGTCCTTGGCTTCCAGTTCCACGACCGGGATGGTCTTGTCGTTCATCGATTTCTCCGTCAACTAGTTTGGCAAGGGGAATTCCCAAGAACCGGCCTGTGCAGGCTTGCCATCCGCGCCGTATTTACTTACCTTAGCTATCCGGGGCGCTTGCGGCTCGTCGCCGCGCGTCCGGTATCTCGGCATTCCCAAAACCACGATTCTAACGGATTCAACCAGATTGCCGGAATGGTCCGGTAGAATAGCGGCCTTAATACTGTCGAGTAGAATTTCCGGCAAGGAAATCTACACGCATTCTCACTACATCGTTTCATGTCCGAGCGCCGCCCGTCCGCCATGCCTGTTTGCCGCTTTTGTTGCAGGAACGCGACATGAACGGCCCGCGCCTGGATTCAGGCGCCCAACGCGGCGACGGCAGCGCCATCGATGTCGACGGCCACGATGCCGCCGCCTGGCGCGAAGGCTTCCAGGTCGGCCTGCCCACGCTGTTCGGCCTCGTCGCGTGGGGCATGGTGCTGGGCGTCGCGATGGTCAAGAGCGGCCTCACCGTGCCGCAGGCCAGCGCCATGACCCTCCTCGTGTATTCCGGCTCGGCCCAGCTCGCGTCGCTGCCGCTGATCGCCGCGGGCGCGCCCGTCGGGGTCATCTTTGCCACGGCGTTCGTCGTCAACCTGCGCTTCGTCATCTTTTCCGCATTGCTCGCTCCCCATTTCGCGAAGCTGCCGCTGTTCCAGCGTTTTTATCTCGGCTATATTTCCGGCGACCTGACGACGGCACTCTTCCTGCAGCGCTACCCCCATACGGCGCCCGAACGGGGCAAGCTGTCGTTCCTCAAGGGCCTGCTGTATCCGACCTGGGGCGCCTGGCAGGGCGGCACGTTCGCCGGCATCTTCCTGGGCAGCGCCGTCCCGACCGAATGGCAGCTGGGGTTTGCCGGCACGCTCGCCATCCTGTGCATCCTCGTTCCGTTGATCATCAACAGCGCGGCCCTGTGCGGCGTGCTGGTGGCGGGTGTCGTGTCCGTGCTGGCGCATGGCCTGCCGTACAAGCTGGGGCTGCTGCTCGCGGTCGTCGTCGGCATGTCCACCGCCATCGCCGTCGAGGAAACGCGCGGACGCCGCAAGGTGCGCCATGGCTGACTGGGACATCTGGGCCGTCATCGCCGTGCTGGCCGTGGCCGCCCGCCTGCACCCGCAGCGGCTTGTGGATGGTGGGCCGCCGCGTGACGATTCCCCGGCGCGTGCAGGAACTGCTGCGCTATGCGCCGGCCTGCGCGCTGGCGGCGATCGTCGCGCCGGATTTCATGCTGGGGACGCAGGGCGACGTGCCAGACTGGCCGTCACGAATCCGAAACTGCTGGCCGGTATAGTCGCGCTTGCCTATTACCTGTGGCGGCGGAACATGTTGCAGACCATCGTTATCGGCATGCTGGTATTCACTGTCCTGCGCGTTTCTCATGTTTTCCAAGGACTGGCCTAAGGTAAAATAGCGTTTTTTAAACATTCCTCGACTGTTGACAATGGCCGTTCTCAATTTCACCCGCTTGCAAGACCTGATCGACCAAGGCGCGCTGAAGGGCAAGCGCGTCTTCATCCGCGCCGACCTGAACGTTCCGCAGGACGACGCCGGCGACGTTACGGAAGACACGCGCGTGCGTGCTTCGGTTCCCGCGATCCGCGCCGCGCTTGATGCGGGTGCGGCCGTGATGGTCACATCGCACCTGGGCCGTCCGACCGAAGGCGAGTTCAAGCCGGAAGACAGCCTGGCGCCCGTCGCCAAGCGCCTGTCCGAGCTGCTGGGCCAGTCCGTCGAGCTGAAGCAGAACTGGGTCGATGGCGTCGACGTTGCGCCGGGCCAGGTCGTGCTGCTGGAAAACTGCCGCGTCAACAAGGGCGAAAAGAAAAACTCGGACGAGCTGGCGCAGAAGATGGCCAAGCTGTGCGATATCTATGTCAACGACGCCTTCGGCACCGCGCACCGCGCCGAAGCGACCACGCACGGCATCGCGAAGTTCGCGCCCGTGGTCGCCGCCGGCCCGCTGCTGGCGGCCGAGCTGGACGCGCTGGGCAAGGCCCTGGGCGCGCCGCAGCGTCCGCTGCTGGCCATCGTCGCCGGTTCCAAGGTGTCGAGCAAGCTGTCGATCCTGCAGAGCCTGGCCGACAAGGTCGACAACCTGATCGTCGGCGGCGGCATCGCCAACACGTTCATGAAGGCCGTGGGCCTGAACATCGGCAAGTCGCTCGTGGAACTGGATCTCGTCGGCGAAGCGAAGACGATCATCGAGAAGATGGCCGCGCGCGGCGCGCAGGTGCCGATCCCGGTCGACGTCGTGTGCGCCAAGGAATTTCGCCGACGGCCGCCGCGACCATCAAGGACGTCAAGGACGTGGCGGATGACGACATGATCCTGGACATCGGCCCGAAGACCGCGGCCCAGCTCGCCGAACAGATCGGCAAGGCCGGCACCATCGTGTGGAACGGCCCGGTCGGCGTGTTCGAGTTCGACCAGTTCGCCGAAGGCACGAAGACCCTGGCCGCGGCCATCGCGTCCTCGAAAGGCTTCTCGATCGCCGGCGGCGGCGACACCCTGGCCGCCATCGCAAAATACAATATTGCCGACCAAATCGGCTATATCTCGACCGGCGGCGGCGCCTTCCTCGAGTTCCTCGAAGGTAAGACGCTCCCGGCCGTGGAGATCCTGCTCCAGCGCAGCGCAGCAAAATAAACCTACCGGTCACCGGCGCAGCTCACGGGCTGCGCTTTTCACTTCAAGGATAGTTCAATGTCTCGTGGCACCAAGATCGTCGCAACCATCGGCCCCGCTTCCTCCGACTTCGATACGCTCGTCCGCATGATCCGTGCGGGCGTGGATATCGTGCGCCTGAACTTTTCGCACGGCCGCGCCCAGGATCACATCGACCGCGCCAACCTGGTGCGTCGCGCCGCCGCCGAGTGCGGCCGCGAAGTGGCGATCATGGCCGACATGCAGGGTCCGAAGATCCGCGTCGGCAAGTTCGAAGAGGGCAAGATCCTGCTGAACAATGGTGACCGCTTCATCCTCGACTCCCGCTGGGGCGAGAACGGCGAACTGGGCAACCAGGAGCGCGTCGGCCTCGACTACAAGGCCCTGCCGAACGACGTGCGTCCGGGCGACACGCTGCTGCTGAACGACGGCCTGATCGTGCTGATCGTCGAGCGCGTGGCCGGCAGCGAGATCCACACCATCGTCAAGGTCGGCGGCGAACTGTCCAACAACAAGGGCATCAACCGCCTGGGCGGCGGCCTGACGGCGCCCGCGCTGACCGCGAAGGACATGGAAGACATCAAGACCGCGATGACCTTCCAGGCCGACTACCTGGCGATTTCCTTCCCGAAAACGGCGACCGACATGGAAATGGCGCGCCAGCTGGCCAACATCGCCGGCGAGCCGTCGGGCCACAAACCGATGATGATCGCGAAGATCGAGCGCGCGGAAGCGATTCCCGTGCTGCAGAAGAGATCCTGGACGCCTCCGACGGCATCATGGTCGCCCGCGGCGACCTCGCCGTCGAAGTGGGCAACGCGGCAGTGCCGGCGCTGCAGAAGCGCATGATCCGCATGGCGCGCGATTCCAACAAGCTGGCGATCACCGCCACGCAGATGATGGAATCGATGATCGTCAACGCCGTGCCGACCCGCGCCGAAGTGTCGGACGTGGCGAACGCCGTGCTGGACGGCACCGACGCCGTGATGACGTCGGCCGAGACCGCCGCCGGCAAGTGGCCGGTCGAGACGGTCGAGATGATGTCCGCCATCTGCGTCGAAGCGGAACGTTCCGAATACAACAAACTCGAAGCCGACTTCCTGAACGTGCAGTTCACGCGGATCGACCAGTCGATCGCCTACGGCGCCCTGTTCACCGCGCACCACCTGCGCGTGAAGGCGATCGTGGCGCTGACCGAATCCGGTTCGACCGCGCTGTGGATGAGCCGTCACCACGTCGACACCCCGATCTACGCCCTGACGCCAAGCGTCACCACCCAGCGCAAGGTATCGCTGTATCGTAACGTGCATGCGTACCACCTGACGCAGCGCGGCGACAGCGCCGCCGTCCTGCGCCAGGCCGAAGACCTGATGGTGGCCAACGGGATCGTCAAGAAGGGCGACATGATCGTCGTCACGTGGGGTGAGCCGATGGGCCAGGTCGGCGGTACGAACGCGCTCAAGATCGTTCGTGTCGGGGAATTCGATTAAGAGGGAGCTCAACACCTGTGCGCGCGGCCGCAACCCGCGGCCGCGCCGGACTGTCGAATCGTGTGAAGTGCATGGCTGACGCGCCTGTCGCGCGAGGCCAGGCGCATACGCGCGCGCAGCAGGTGTGAGACCCGGAAAGGTTTCTTTATTCCTATGGAGCTAAACCATGGCACTCGTATCAATGCGTCAACTGCTGGACCATGCCGCCGAACACGGCTACGGCCTGCCGGCTTTAACGTCAACAACCTGGAGCAGGTCCAGGCCATCATGGCCGCGGCCGACCAGACCGGCAGCCCGGTGATCATGCAGGCCTCGGCCGGCGCCCGCAAGTATGCCGGCGAAGCCTTCCTGCGCCACCTGATCGACGCCGCCGTCGAAGCCTACCCGCACATCCCGGTCGTCATGCACCAGGACCACGGCCAGTCGCCGGCCGTCTGCATGGCCGCGATCCGTTCGGGCTTCACCTCCGTCATGATGGACGGCTCGCTGGAAGCGGACGGCAAGTCGGTCGCCTCGTACGACTACAACGTCGAGGTGTCGAAGGAAGTCGTCAAGTTCGCGCACTCGATCGGCGTCACCGTCGAAGCGGAACTGGGCGTGCTCGGTTCGCTGGAAACGATGAAGGGCGACAAGGAAGACGGCCACGGCGCCGACCGCACCATGACCCGCGAAGAGCTGCTGACCGACGTCGCGCAGGCCGCCGACTTCGTCGCGCGCACCCAGTGCGACGCGCTGGCCATCGCCATCGGCACGTCGCACGGCGCGTATAAATTCACGCGCAAGCCGACCGGCGACATCCTCGCCATCGACCGCATCAAGGAAATCCACGCGCGCATCCCGAACACGCACCTCGTGATGCGCGGTTCGTCGTCGGTGCCGCAGGAGCTGCTGGCCATCATCCGCGAATTCGGCGGCGACATGAAGGAAACCTATGGCGTGCCGGTCGAGGAAATCCAGGAAGGCATCAAGCACGGCGTCCGCAAGATCAATATCGACACGGACATCCGCCTGGCGATGACGGCCGCGATCCGCAAATACCTGTTCGAGAACCCGTCCAAGTTCGACCCGCGCGACTACCTGAAGCCGGCCCGCGAAGCGGCCACGCAGATCTGCAAGGCACGCTATATCTCGTTCGGTTCGAGGGCATGGCCGCCAAGATCAAGCCGATGCCGCTGGAAAAAATGGCGGACCGCTACAAGGCGGGCGAGCTGGCGCAGATCGTTCAGTAATCGCGACCACGTACACTCGACGAGGACACGTACACTCGACGAGGACACGTACGCTCGACGAGGACACGTACGCTCGACGAGGACACGTACACTCGACGAGGACACGTACGCTAAAAGCCGTCGTCCCCGCGCAGGCGGGGTCCAATGTCCGTAGCTGAGCCACGACATTGGGCCCCTGCCTGCGCAGGGGCGACGGTCGTTTTGCGGTCGCTTCTACGGTCGCTCCCATCTCCCATCGTTTGCTTTTGACGACGATGACGTAGGAATCACGTAAAATATCGCTTTGGCACCGGTTCTCCCAACCGCCGCCCATCCGACCGGCACCTTTGCCGGTTTCGCTTTATCAAGATATCCCCTCTATGAAAAGCCTCTACCAATCCACTATTTCCTCCCTGCCACTGCTGGGCCATGGCAAGGTCCGTGACAACTACGCCGTCGGCGACGACAAGATCCTGATCGTCACGACCGACCGCCTGTCGGCCTTCGACGTCGTCATGAACGAACCGATTCCCGGCAAGGGCATGGTGCTGAACCAGATCGAGCGATTTCTGGTTCGAAAAACTCGCCACGTCTGCCGAACCACCTGACCGGCGTGGCGCCGGAATCCGTGGTCGCACCCGAGGAAGTGGAGCAGGTGAAAGGCCGCGCCGTCGTCGCCAGAGCGCCTGAAGCCGATCCTCGTCGAAGCCGTCGTGCGCGGCTACATCATCGGTTCGGGCTGGAAGGATTACCAGGCCACCGGCGCCGTCTGCGGCATCCAGTTGCCGGCCGGCCTGCGCCAGGCGGATAAACTGCCCGAGCCGCTGTTCACCCCGGCCGCCAAGGCCGACCTGGGCGAGCACGACGAGAACATCAGCTTCGCCGACATGGAGCAGCGCATCGGCTCGGAACTGGCCAACAAGATCCGCGACATCAGCATCCAGCTGTACAAGACCGCGGCCGACTACGCGGCCACGCGCGGCATCATCATCGCCGACACCAAGTTCGAATTCGGCCTCGACGAGAACGGCGTGCTGCACCTGATGGACGAAGTGCTGACCGCGGATTCGTCGCGCTTCTGGCCGGCGGATTCGTACGCGCCGGACATGTCGCCGCCGTCGTACGACAAGCAGTTCGTGCGCGACTACCTGGAAACGCTGACCGACTGGCACAAGACCCCGCCGGCACCGGCGCTGCCGCAGGACGTCATCGACAAGACCCAGGCCAAGTACTTCGAAGCCATCGAACGCCTGACCGGCGAGAAGCTGAAGGTTTGACGATGGCGGAACAGAACAAGCCTCTCGTCGGCGTGATCATGGGTTCCAGTTCCGACTGGGACGTGATGCAGCACGCCTGCGCCATGCTGAAGCAGTTCGGCGTGCCGTTCGAAGCGCAGGTGATCTCGGCGCACCGCATGCCGGACGAGATGTTCGCGTATGCGGAAAGCGCACGCTCGCGCGGCCTGCGCGCCATCATCGCCGGTGCCGGCGGCGCCGCGCGTGGCCGCGTAGTCGGCCGCGGTCTTGTACAGCTGGATGCTGATGTCGCGCGGTCTTCTTGGCCAGTTGCCGAGCCGATGCGCTGCTCCATGTCGGCGAAGCCGATGTTCTCGTCGTGCTCGCCCAGGTCGGCCTTGGCGGCCGGGGTGAACAGCGGCTCGGGCAGTTTATCCGCCTGGCGCAGGCCGGCCGGCAACTGGATGCCGCAGACGGCGCCGGTGGCCTGGTAATCCTTCCAGCCCGAACCGATGATGTAGCCGCGCACGACGGCTTCGACGAGGATCGGCTTCAGGCGCTTGGCGACGACGGCGCGGCCTTCCGCCTGCTCCACTTCCTCGGGTGCGACCACGGATTCCGGCGCCACGCCGGTCAGGTGGTTCGGCGCGATGTGGCCGAGTTTTTCGAACCAGAAATCGCTCATCTGGTTCAGCACCATGCCCTTGCCGGGAATCGGTTCGTTCATGACGACGTCGAAGGCCGACAGGCGGTCGGTCGGTCGTGACGATCAGGATCTTGTCGTCGCCGACGGCGTAGTTGTCACGGACCTTGCCATGGCCCAGCAGTGGCAGGGAGGAAATAGTGGATTGGTAGAGGCTTTTCATAGAGGGGATATTCTGATAAAGCGAAACCGGCAAAGGTGCCGGTCGGATGGGCGGCGGTTGGGAGAACCGGTGCCAAAGCGATATTTTGCGTGATTCCTACGTCATCGTCGTCAGAAAAAGCAAACGATGGGAGATGGGAGCGACCGTAGAAGCGACCGCAAAACGACCGTCGCCCCTGCGCCAGGCAGGGGCCCAATGTCGTGGCTCAGCTACGGAAATTCGGTGCTCCCCGCCTGCGCGGGGACGACGGCTTTTAGCGTACGTGTCCTCGTCGAGTGTACATGTCC
>NZ_CDRNIL010000097.1:0-2313 GCF_977014125.1 Massilia phosphatilytica | reverse complement strand
CTGTAACCTACTCGTTCAGTTACGTATTGCTAAGGTTAAAACGGAGGAGTTAGTTGGATGATCCAGCACCTTGGTCGTCCATGCGGGGATTCAGGCGGCGAGCAGCAGGGCCAGCTGCAGCGGACTGTTCTCGGTCGGGTGCTGTTTGAAGCCGCTCTTGGCGTAGCGGTGCCAGCGTCCCGTCACGTAGGCGACGAGCATGGCGGCGCGCGCGGCCACGTCTTCCTCGCGTCCGTGGCCCTGCGTGGCGGCCACGCGCAGCGCCTGTTTGAACGCCAGCTCGATCTTGTCGTAGAACTGGTTCATGCGCAGGACCAGGCGATCGTCCTCGCCGACGAGGGCGTCACCGATCAGCACGCGCGTCATGCCGGGATTGTTGGCGGCGAACGACAGCAGGATCTGCAGCATCGCATGCGCGCGGGCGACGCCGTTGTCCTCGCGCTCCGCGGCCTGGTTGAACAGGGTGAACACGGTCGCCTCGATGAATTCGATCAGGCCTTCGAACATCTGCGCCTTGCTGGCGAAATGCCGGTACAGGGCCGCTTCCGACACCGACAGCCGGGCGGCCAGCGCCGCCGTCGTGATCTTCTCGCCCTTCGGATGTTCGAGCATGGCCGCCAGGGCCTGGAGGATCTGCTGTTTGCGTTGGCCAGGCTTGGTGCTTGCCATGTTCTTAGACGTTTTCCGTGTGTGGTCGATGTGCGAGCCGACGCAGGTGCGCGGGCAGCCGAAGAACGGATTTTACTTTGACATCGACGTAACCGGGGCGTTTGACCATCTTCGGCAGCGGGGCTTTGCCGATCGGATCGGCGTAGCGCAGGTATTGCGTGACCCATACCGTGCGCACGCCGAGCTGCTTGGCGCGCTTGAGGTTCACGAGCGTGTCCTCGACGAGGATGCAGCGGCTGGCTGCGAGACCGTGGCGGCGCAGCAGGCGGCGCAGCATCAGCTTCGACGGTTTCGGGCGCAGCTGGCCGTGCACGCGCATGTCTTCGATCGACACGTGGTGCGCGAACTGGCGCTGCAGCCCGATGTGGCGCACGATGCCGGTCGAATACGCCGTCGGCGCGTTCGTCAGCAGGATCTTGCGGCCCGGGAGGCGGCGCAGCATGCGCTCCAGGCCGCGCTCGTAGCGCACCAGGTCGTGCAGCGCGCCGATGTCGTGCGTCTGGCGCAGGAAGTCGGCCGCATCGACGCGGTGGTGGCGGATCATGCCCAGCAACGTGGCGCCGTAGCGCTTCCAGTAGCCGACCCGGGCCGCGTTGACGGCTTCCGGGCTCGCCGGCGTGACGCCGTCGCCGAGCACGCGCGCGATATACGTGTTCATGTTGGCGCTGATCGCCGGGAAGATCGCGTGCGACGCGTCGTGCAATGTGTTGTCGAGGTCGAACAGCCAGACGGGAGAGGAAGACTTGGGCACGGGAAAGGAAAACGGACAGAGGGATCCGCGATTATAGACAGGATCACGGACGAAAAAGAAAAAGGGTCCGACGAATCGGACCCTTCTCTGAATTCTGGCGGAGCGGACGGGGCTCGCCCACGTTCCGCGGGCCGCGGTTTCGCTTGCAAGCGAAACCGCGGCCCCCGCGGAACGTGGGCGGACCCCACTCACCAGAATTCAGAGAAGGTCCGTTCGTCGGACCCTTTACTTTTCGTCCGTGATGCTGTCTATAATCGCGGATCCCGCTTTTTGCTTCCCCGTGCCAAGCTCCTCTCCCGTCTGGCTGTTCGACCTCGACAACACATTGCGCGACACCGTCGCGCGCGATCAGCGCCGACATGAACACGTATATCGCACCGCGTGCTCGGCGACGGCGTGCGCCAGGAAGCCGTCAACGCGGCCCGGTCGGCTACTGGAAGCGCTACGGCACGTTGCTGGGCGTGAGAATCGCCACCACCGCGTCGAATGTCGCCGACTTCTGCGCCAGACGCACGACATCGGCGCGCTGCAGCGACCTGGTGGCTGCGAGCGCCGCCTGGACCGCATGCTGCGCCGCCTCCCGGGCCGCAAGATGCTGCTGACGAACGCCGCGACAGGCGTATTCGACCGGCATCGTGCGCCACATCGGGCTGCAGCGCCAGTTCGCGCACCGCCGCGTGTCGAAATGGACGGTGCGCGGCGCACGCCGCTGCGCCCCGAAAACCGTCGAAGCTGATGCTGCGCCGCCTGCTGCGCCGCCACGGTCTCGCGGCGCCGCTGCATCCTCGTCGAGGACACGCTCGTGAACCTCAAGCGCGCCGAGCGGCCTCGGCGTGCGCACGGTATGGGTCACGCAATGCCTGCGCTACGCCGTCGATCGGCAAACTGCCCCG
>NZ_CDRNIL010000096.1:0-2480 GCF_977014125.1 Massilia phosphatilytica | reverse complement strand
TGTTGCGTACTTCGTTCAGTTACGTATTGCTAAGGTTAAAACGGAGGAGTTCAGTTGGATGATCAGCACCTGCAACCGCTACCACCTCGCCACGGAGTGCCTGACGATCAGCCCGGCTGTCGGCGCGATGATCGAGGAGGGCGACCTGGGCGCCATCCGCGCGCACATGAACGCGGGCCGCGGGCCCGGCTGCCACACAATGAACAGCGTGCTGGAAGCGCTGCTGGCGGCGCACAAGGTCGGCGTCGACGACGCGCGCGCCGCGACGACGGACCGGATCGGCTTCGCCGAGATGGTCTGACCGCGACCGGGCAGGGCGCCTATCCGATCACGTTCATCTCGCTTTCATCCTCGGTGTAGCGTACGGGCGCCAGGTTGTGCCGGGCGATGAGTTCGGGCAAGGTCGCCTCGGCGCCCCGTTCGATGTGTTCGTGTTCCAGGACGTGGTCGAGGATCTCGGCCTCGCTGCAGCGGCTGGGCGTCGCGAATTCCAGCGGTTCCTCGTTATTGCGGTACCAGACTCGATAAATCGGCATGCCAGTCTCCTTGTGATGGATGCAAGGTAGTATGCCAGAGCATCGTCTCGTGCCCGGTTCCGGTGGCGTGCACGCCGGCAGGGGGGGGCGCGTCGTTTATTCCCGCCGATCGACCGTTCGCCCGCCCGCGCCCGTCGGCGGCCGTTGGTCCTGGCGGGTCAATCCAGCGGCACCTCGCGCCACCGGTTGACCTCCGGCGCCGTCACCACTGGCGCCGCATTGCCCCAGCTGTTCCGCACATACGTCACGACGGCCGCCACCTCGGCATCGTCCAGCTGCGGACTGTAAGGCGGCATGCCGAACGGCCGCGGATTGCCGCGCGTGGCCGGCGCAAAGCCGCCGTTCAGCACGATGCGGATGGCGTTGACGGGGTCGCGCATCGTCAGCGCGCCGTTGCCCGCCAGCGGCGGATACGCGGGGTGGCCGGCCACGCTGGCGCCGCGCCCGTCGGCGCCGTGGCAATCGGCGCAGTGATGCGCGTACAGTTGGCGGCCCGCCTTCATCACGTCCTCGGCCGGCGGCACGGCAGGCGGGTGCGCCGAAGGTTCGGGCGGCAAGGATTTCAGGTAGACGGCCATCGCGCCCGCATCCGCCTCGGTCAGGTACTGCAGGCTTTGTCCAACGACTTCCGCCATCGGCCCGAACACGGCGCCGCGCGGCGCGACGCCCGTGCGCAGCAGTTGCACGATATGCGCCTGTTCCCAGTTGCCGAGGCCGGCTTCGTTGTCCGCATCCAGCGCGGGGGCGTACCAGCCGCTGGTCGCGATCTGGCCGCCGGACAGCCGCGTGCCCGTCGCGCCCAAGCCGTTGCGCGGGCTGTGGCAGGCGGCGCAATGGCCCAGGCCTTCGACGAGGTAGGCGCCGCGGTTCCACGCGGCGCTTCGCGCCGGCCGCGGCGCGTACACGCCCGGCTTGAAGTACAGCAGGCGCCAGCCGGCCAGTACGATCTGCCGGTCGTAAGGAAAGCGCAACGCATGCGGGCGATTCGCCAGGCGCACCGGCGCGAGACTGCGCAGATAGGCGTACAGCGCGTCGGCGTCGTCGCGCGTCACCTTCGTCGTGTTCGTGTACGGAAACGCAGGATACAGCAGGCGGCCGTCCGGCGCGGTGCCGTTGTGCAGCGCGTGCCAGAAGTCGTCCGCCGTCCAGGCGCCGATGCCCGTCGTCGCGTCCGGCGTGATGTTCGGGGCGTACAGCGTGCCGAACGGCGTCGCGAGCGCGCGTCCGCCCGCGTAGGGCCTGCCGTCGCGCGCCGTGTGGCAGGCCAGGCAGTCGCCGGCGCGGGCGAGATAGGCGCCGCGGGCGATGTTGGCCGGCGTCGCCGCCCACGCCTCCCGCGACCGCGCCGGGATGAATTCGGCGCGCGGCCATGCGAGCGCGACCAGGCCCAGCGCCAGCACGATCGACAAACCGGCAACCCAGAGGACGATGCGTCTCATGGCCGCTCCGGCTCGCTGCCGCAGGCGAGCGGCATCGGGTGGGCGACGTCCGGCGCCGGGTCGTCGTCGTCCGGCAGCGGCTCGCTCGCGAGCCAGCCCGAGACGGCGGCCACGTCCGCCAGCGACAGCCGGCCGGCGATCGTCGCCATGCAGTCGGGCGCGTTGGCGTGCCGGGTGCCGTTGCGCCAGGCGCCGAACTGGGCGTTGATGTAGTCGCGCGGCAGGCCCAGCAGGCCCGGGATCGCGGGCAGGGCGCCCGTCAGGCGCTGGCCGTGGCAGGCCACGCAGGCCGGCACTTTCAACCCCGCGTCGCCGCGCGTGACGAGTTCGCGTCCGCGCGCCAGCTGGTCCGCCGGCAGGCTCGCGCGCGCCAGCACGGGCGCGGGCAGGTGCTGGGTCGAAAAATACGCGGCGATCTCGCGCAGGTAATCGTCGGACAGCGGTGCGACCATATAGGTGCTGGATCATCCAACTAACTCCTCCGTTTTAACCTTAGCAATACGTA
>NZ_CDRNIL010000095.1:0-2806 GCF_977014125.1 Massilia phosphatilytica | reverse complement strand
TATGTGTAGTCTACTGGTTCAGTTACGTATTGCTAAGGTTAAAACGGAGGAGTTAGTTGGATGATCCAGCACCTGGTATCGATGCCGGCGCCGGCGCGCGCGAGGCCGCCGGTCGCCAACAGCGCAACCATCATCCAGATTAGCGAGGCAAAATATCTACTGATCATGCGGGCTCCAGACACACAGGCCGGAAGGGCGACCGGACCATGTTACGGAGGGCCGCCGGATGACCCTTGAGGCTACGCAACCGTGTCCTTCCTGCCGATAATTTCGGGATGAGCGCACTTACCTTCCACGCCGGGCCGGCGGCCCTGGCCCAGATCCGCGCGCACGGCCTGCGCGCGCGCGACATCGCCGTCGTGCCCGCCGCGGCGGGCGGGCCCAAGGGACTTGTGTTCCGCGCCCTCGACCAGTGGGTGTTCGGCGACTGGTTTGCGCGCGCGCCGCGCGAGCGCATCCTGATCGGATCGTCGATCGGCGCCTGGCGCATGGCGGCCGCCTGCCAGCGCGACCCCGTGACGGCCTTCGCGCGCCTGGGTGAGCTCTACAGTGGCCAGCGCTACACGTCGACCAGGCCCTCGCAGGACCAGATCGACGCCGTCGTGCAGGGGCTCCTGAACGAATTCGTGCGCGGCCACGAGAGCGACATCGTCAACCACCCGCACTACCGTCTGCACGTGCTGACGGTGCGCGGCAAGCGGGCCCTGGCCGCACCCGGCCGCCGTCATGCCGAGATGCGCGGATTCGCCGCGGCGGCCCTCCACAACCTGTTTTCGCGCGACAAGCTGGCGCATCTGCTGGACCGCGTCGTGCTCGGCGACCGCCGCGCCCACGCGCCCTGGCTGCGCGACCGCTTCGACAACTTCGCCACGCATTTTTCCGCGCTGACGCCGGACAACCTGGCGGCCGGCCTGCTGGCCTCCGGCACCCTGCCGATGCTGATGAAACCGGTGCGCGACATCGCCGGCGCGCCGCCCGGCCATTACTGGGACGGCGGCATCGTCGACTACAACCTGGCGCTGCCGTATGCCCGGATGGCGGCGCAGGCGCCGGGCGACATCGTGCTGTATCCCCATTTTTCCGAACACATCGTGCCGGGCTGGCTGGACAAGGCGCTGCCGTGGCGCCGGGCCGCGCGCGGACCGAATCGCGGCTGGCTCGACAACGTCCTGATCGTGGCGCCGAGCCATGCGTTCCTCGCCAAAATGCCGCGCGGAAAACTCATCGACCGCAGCGATTTCAAGTTTTATGGCCTCGACCACGATGCCCGCATCCGCGCCTGGCGCCAGGCGATGGACGAGGGAGAACGGCTGCGCGACGAATTCGCGGCGTTCGTCGAGCGGCCGGACGTCGGGCGGATTCGTCCGCTTTAAGCGACGCGAATTGCGCCGATGCGCAAGAAAAGGCCGGAATAAAGGGCTGTTTGCGGTCTTTGCAGGCAAGCGGAGGTACAATACGGGGTTTCGTAAATTCGACCCAGAAAGCTTCCCATGAGTCTCAAATGCGGCATCGTCGGCCTGCCCAACGTCGGCAAGTCCACCCTGTTCAATGCCCTGACCAAGGCCGGCATCCCGGCTGAAAACTATCCGTTCTGCACCATCGAGCCGAACGTCGGCGTCGTCGAGGTGCCGGATCCGCGCATCGACCAGCTGGCGGCGATCGTCAAGCCGGAGCGCGTCGTCAAGGCGATCGTCGAGTTCGTCGACATCGCGGGCCTCGTGGCCGGCGCGTCGAAGGGCGAGGGCCTGGGCAACCAGTTCCTGTCGCACATCCGCGAGACGGACGCCATCGTCAACGTCGTGCGCTGCTTCGAAGACCCGAACGTCATCCACGTGGCCGGCAAGGTCAGCCCGATCGACGACATCGAAGTCATCCAGACCGAACTGGCGCTGGCCGACATGGGCACCGCCGAGAAAGCGCTGCACCGCGAGCAGAAGAAGGCGCGCGCCGGCGACAAGGATGCGATCAAGCTGGTGGCGATCCTGGAAAAGCTGCTGCCGCACCTGAACGATGGCCAGCCCGCGCGCACGCTGGGCCTGGACGCCGACCAGCTGGAACTGATCAAGCCGCTGTGCCTGATCACGGCCAAGCCGGCCATGTTCGTGGCCAACGTGTCGGAAAGCGGCTTCAAGGACAACCCGCTGCTGGACCTGCTGACGGACTTCGCCAACAAGCAGAACGCGCCGATCGTCGCGATCTCCGCCGCCATCGAATCGGAAATCGCCAACCTGGACGACGCCGACAAGCTGGAATTCCTGGCCGACCTCGGCATGGAAGAGCCGGGCCTGGACCGCCTGATTCGCGCCGCATTTAAACTGCTGGGCCTGCAGACCTACTTCACGGCCGGCGTGAAGGAAGTGCGCGCCTGGACCGTCCCGATCGGCGCCACCGCCCCGCAGGCGGCCGGCGTGATCCACACCGACTTCGAACGCGGCTTCATCCGCGCCCAGACCATTTCCTTCGACGACTACATCGCCTACAAGGGCGAAGGCGGCGCCGAGGAAGCGGGCAAGATGCGCGCGGAAGGCAAGGAATACATCGTCAAGGATGGGGATGTGTTGAACTTCCTGTTCAACGTGTAAGCATTGGGTCGGAATCCGGCGGATTCCGATCGATGGCGAAAGCCCCGACGTCCCTCCGGCGCCGGGGCTTTTTCATTGTCCACGTGCGCGGACCGGGGACCTGATCCCTCCGGTGCCGGCGACGGCGCCACTTGTGTCTAGGCATTTGCCACGTGTCTATGTTCCACGCCATTGTGCAGGCTCGCACAACGTTACATACTCGGGCGATGAATTAACATAAGCGA
>NZ_CDRNIL010000094.1:0-13691 GCF_977014125.1 Massilia phosphatilytica | reverse complement strand
TGTTCCTTCGTTCAGTTACGTATTGCTAAGGTTAAAACGGAGGAGTTGGTTGGATAATCCAGCACCTGGATGCCAAGACCCTGTTGCAGGAATTCTTGCAGAGCAAAAAAATCTCGCTGCCCACGTACAACGTCGTCGCCACGCACGGCGCCGCGCACAGCCAGGAATTCGAGATCGAATGCCTCGTGCCGAAACTCGGCATCCAGGTGTTCGGCCGCGGCGGCAGCCGCCGCGCGGGCGAGCAGGCCGCGGCGCGCCTGGCGCTGGAAACGGCCGAGCAGCTGATGCAGAAGAGCCCGTCCACGGCGCGCAAGTCGCGGCCCCGTTCCGCCCAGCTGAAACTGGCCGGCATCGCCACCGACCAGAGCGAGCTGACGGTGCAGGCCGAAGAACCGCAGTCGCAGCAGAAACCATCGCAGCCCCAGAAGTCAGGAAACACGCCAGCATGAACATGGAAACTACCCCCAACGACACACCCGAAGAAGGCACCCCGCCGGAAGGCTTCCGCTGCGGCTACATCGCCATCGTCGGCCGTCCGAACGTGGGCAAGTCGACGCTCATGAACGTGCTGATCGGCGCCAAGGTGTCGATCACGTCGCGCAAGGCGCAGACGACGCGCCACCGCATCACGGGCATCCAGACCCGTGACGATGCCCAGTTCATCTACGTCGACACGCCGGGTTTCCAGACCCGCCACGCGAACGCGCTGAACAAGACGCTGAACAAGACCGTGTCGAACACGCTGACGGCATCCGACGTGATCCTGTTCCTCGTCGAGGCCGGCACGTTCGGCCCGGCCGACCAGCAAGTGCTCGACCTGTTGCCGAAGAACGTGCCCGTCATCCTCGTCATCAACAAGTCCGACCGCATGAAGGACAAGGCCGAGCTGATGCCGTTCGCGGCCAAAGTGGCGGGCCTGCGCGATTTCACGGCGGTCGTGCCGGTGTCCGCGAAGCTGCGCTTCCAGGTCGACGCGCTGGAAGGCGAGATCAAGCGCCACCTGCCGGAAAATGCGCCGATCTTCGGCCCGGACGACATCACCGACCGCAGCGAGAAATTCCTCGCGGCCGAGATCGTGCGCGAAAAAGTGTTCCGCCTGCTGGGCGACGAACTGCCGTACACGAGCACCGTGCTGATCGAGCAATTCCAGCAGGAAGGCAATCTGCGCCGCGTGTTCGCCGCCATCCTCGTCGAGCGCGATACGCACAAGTCCATGATCATCGGTAACAAGGGCGCGCGCCTGAAAGAGATTTCCACGCAGTCCCGCCTCGACATGGAAAAACTGTTCGGCGGTCCGGTCTACCTGGAAATCTGGGTCAAGGTGAAATCCGGCTGGGCCGACAACGAAGCGGGCCTGCGCGCTTACGGCTACGAGTGAAGCCGGGGTAAGATAGCCCGCATGCCCAGCCGCGACGACGAACTCATCGATAACGACCAGGACGCGCATTCCCCGGCGACGGTGAGCAAGCGCCGCGCGCCCGTGCGCGAAAGCCGCGTCAACGGCCAGCCGGGGTTCGTGCTGCACAGCTATCCGTACAAGGAAACGAGCCTCATCGTCGACATGTTCACGCGCGACCACGGCCGCATCGGCGTCGTGGCGAAGGGCGCGAAACGGCCGACGTCGAAACTGCGCGGCGTGCTGCAGACCTTCCAGCCGCTGTCCGTGTCGTTTTCCGGCAAGTCCGAGCTGCGCACGCTGATCGACGCCGAATGGGTCGGCGGCATGCTGCCGCTGGAAAAAGCCGCGCTGCTGTGCGGCTTCTATCTCAATGAATTGCTGGTGAAACTGCTGGCGCGCGACGATCCGCATCCGGCGCTGTTCAACCATTACGTCTCGACCCTCAACGAACTGGCGCACGGCGAACCGGCGCCGATCGCCTTGCGAAAATTCGAACGGGCCCTGCTTAAAGAGACCGGTGTCGCCGCCGATCTCACGCGCTGCACGACGACGCGCGCGGCCGTAGAGCCGGACGGCCTGTACGTCGTCGATCCGGAGCGCGGCGCGCGCGCGGCGGCCGCCGTCGAATCGTGGCCGATCGTGTCCGGCAAGACGCTGGTCGACATGGAGCGCGAACACTACGCCGACCCGCAGACGCAGGCGCAGAGCAAACAGCTGATGCGCTTCCTGCTGGCCTATCACCTGGGCGGCGCGCCGCTGAACACGCGCCAGATTTTGATCGACCTGATGCAGCTTTGACAAAGAATACGAGAATACGACCATGAGCTTCCTGCAACCCGCCGGCCAGGTGATCGACCTGGGCGTGAACATCGACCACATCGCCACCGTCCGCAACGCGCGCGGCACCGTCTATCCCGACCCGCTGCGCGCCGCGCTGATCGCCGAGCAGGCGGGCGCCGACCTGATCACCCTGCACCTGCGCGAAGACCGCCGCCACATCAAGGACGCCGACGTCCTCGCCATCCGCCCGCAACTGGCGACGCGCATGAACCTGGAAGCGGCCGTCACGCAGGAGATGATCGACTTCGCCTGCAAGGTAAGGCCGCAGGACGTGTGCCTCGTGCCCGAGCGCCGCGAGGAAGTGACGACCGAGGGCGGCCTGGACGTCATCCGCTACCAGAAGGAAGTGGAAGCCGCGGTGCGCCAGCTGAAAGGCGAGGGCATCCGCGTCTCGCTGTTCATCGATGCGGACGACGCGCAGATCGCCGCCGCCGCGCAGGTGGGCGCCACCGTCATCGAACTGCATACGGGCCGCTACGCCGAGGCCGGGAACGCCGCCGAACTGGCGCGCGAACTGGAGCGCATCAAGCTGGGCGTGCGCGCCGGCGTGCAGCACGGCCTGCGCGTAAATGCCGGCCACGGCCTGCACTACACCAACGTGCAGCCGATCGCCGCGATTCTCGGGATCCACGAACTGAACATCGGCCACGCGATCGTCGCGCACGCGCTGTTCGCGGGTTTCGAAAACGCCGTGCGCGAGATGAAGGCGATCATGGTCGCCGCGCGCCTGGGCGTGTCCTACGCCGCGCACGGAGCCGGGCAGTGACGATCTACGGGATCGGCACGGACATCGTCCAGATCTCGCGCGTCGAGGCGGCCCTCGCGCGCAGCGGACCCCGCTTCGCCGAAAAAATCCTCGGCCCCGAGGAACTCGTCAAATACCACGCCCGCCGCGCCAAGAACGAGGTGCGGGGGCTGCGCTTCCTGGCCACGCGGTTCTCGGCCAAGGAGGCGTTCTCGAAAGCGATCGGCCTGGGCATGCGCATGCCCATGACGTGGCGCTCGGCCCAGATGCTCAACGCGCCCAGCGGCAAGCCGGTGATCGTGTGCAGCGGGGCGCTCGACGAATTCATGCGGACGCACCGCCTCACGGCCCAGGTGACGATCAGCGACGAAGCCGACTACGGCGTCGCGTTCGTGATCGTCACCCAGGCCCCGGAAGGAGCGTCCGCGACGTAGCAGGTGCAGCGGAAGTGAAAGACGAAGTCGTAGTACCGGCCAGGCCGAAGACGCCGCGGCGCACGCCGCGGCCGGCCCCGCCGACCATGCCGCGCGCCCGTCCGGACGCGTGGCAAGCCATGAAAGAGGAATTGATCGCGACGATGACGAAGGATGCGGAATCTCCCGTGCGCCCCAGCGAGGAAGCGCGCGAACAAGTCCTGGCGACGGTGGCCAGGCTGCCCGACCTGCCGGGCGTCTATCGCTATTTCGACGGCGAGGACAAGGTCCTGTACGTCGGCAAGGCGCGCAACCTCAAGAAGCGCGTGTCGAGCTATTTCCAGAAGACGTTGTCGAGCCCGCGCATCGCGATGATGGTGTCGCAGATCGCGCGCCTCGAGACGACGGTGACGCACAGCGAGGCCGAGGCCCTGATCCTGGAAAACAACCTGATCAAGAGCCTCAAGCCGCGCTACAACATCCTGTTCCGCGACGACAAATCGTACCCGTACCTGAAGCTGACGGGCGGCGCCTTTCCGCGCATGGCCTATTATCGCGGCGCGCTGGACAAGAAGAACCAGTACTTCGGACCGTTTCCAAGCGCATGGGCCGTCAAGGAATCCATGCAACTGCTGCAAAAGGTGTTCATGCTGCGCACGTGCGAGGACAGCGTCTTCGCCAACCGCACGCGGCCGTGCCTGCTGCACCAGATCGGGCGCTGCAGCGGCCCGTGCGTGGAACTGATCGCGCCCGAGGACTACCAGCGCGACGTCGACAACGCGGCGAAATTCCTGCGCGGGCGCCAGACCGAGGTGCTGGAAGAACTCGAAAAGAAGATGCTCGCCTATGCCGAGGACCTGAAGTTCGAGCAGGCGGCCAGCGTGCGCAACCAGATCCAGGCGCTGTCGCGCGTGCTGCACCAGCAGAGCATGGAGACGACCGGCGACGCCGACGTCGACATCATCGCCGTCGTCGTGCAGGGCGGCCGCGCCTGCGTCAACCTGGCGATGGTGCGCGGCGGCCGCCATCTGGGCGACCGTGCCTACTTCCCGACGCAGGTGGGCGAGGCGATGGATGAATGCCCGATCGAGGTGGAGGTGCTGGCCGCGTTCCTGGCCCAGCACTACGGCGACAAGTTCGTGCCGGGCACGTTCATCCTCAACATCGAGTTCGATCAGCCCGAGCTGATGATGGCGCTGACCGAGCAGTGCGGCCACCGTATCAATCTCGTGTTCCAGCCGCAGGGCCAGCGCCGCCAGTGGCTGGAGCTGGCGCAGAAGGGCGCGGAGATCTCGCTGGCCCGGCTGCTGTCCGAGCAGGGTTCGCAGCAGTCGCGCACGCGCGCGCTGGCCGACGTGCTCGGCCTGGACAGCGAGGATCTGGAAGCGCTGCGCATCGAATGCTTCGACATCAGCCACACGGCCGGGGAGGCAACACAGGCGTCGTGCGTCGTGTTCCACCACCACCAGATGCAGAACGGCGAATACCGGCGCTACAACATCACCGGCATCACGCCGGGCGACGACTACGCCGCCATGCGCCAGGTCCTGACCCGGCGCTACGAGAAGGTGGCGAACGGCGACGGCGTGATGCCGGACATCGCGCTGATCGAC
Source organism: Massilia phosphatilytica (assembly GCF_977014125.1). Taxonomy (NCBI): domain Bacteria; kingdom Pseudomonadati; phylum Pseudomonadota; class Betaproteobacteria; order Burkholderiales; family Oxalobacteraceae; genus Massilia; species Massilia phosphatilytica. The sequence goes on along the minus strand of NZ_CDRNIL010000094.1, from coordinate 8,681 downwards.
GGCGGCCGTGGGCAGGTTGAGATGGCGCGCCAGGTGTTCACGGAACTGGGGCTGGACATCGCGTCCATCGTCGGCGTGGCGAAAGGGGAGGGGCGCCGCGTCGGCCTCGAGACGCTGATCTTCGCCGACGGCCGCGCCCCGCAGGAACTGGGCAAGGAATCGGCCGCGCTGATGCTCGTGGCGATGATCCGCGACGAGGCGCACCGCTTCGCCATCACGGGCATGCGCGCCAAGCGCGCCAAGACGCGCCAGGCGTCGCGCCTGGAAGAGATCGAGGGCATCGGTGCCAAGCGCCGCCAGAAGCTCCTGGCGCGCTTTGGCGGGCTGCGCGGCGTGGTCGATGCGAGCGTCGAGGACCTGATGTCGGTGGACGGGATTTCGAGCACGCTGGCCGAGGAGATCTACCGGCAGCTGCACTGATCGTTTGTATTGACCGGGGCGCGCCACGGCTGGGCTCAACTGGTTTAAACGGCAAGAGCCATGTAGACTAGCGCGCAAGCAACTCAACAAGTCCAGCACCGATCAGCCTCACCCCATGCCTTTCAATATTCCCATTCTCCTGACCTGGCTACGCGTCGCACTCATCCCGCTGGTCGTCGGCGTCTACTACCTCCCCGATCACTGGCTGCACGTGGCCGACCGCAACCTCGCCTCCACGCTCGTGTTCATCGTGGCCGCGATCACGGACTGGTTCGACGGCTACCTGGCCCGGCGCTGGAACGAGACGTCGGCCTTCGGCGCCTTCCTCGACCCCGTGGCGGACAAGCTGATGGTGGCCGGCGCGCTGCTCGTGCTGGTGCAACTGGACCGCGTGAGCGCCATCATCGCCTTCATCATCATCGGCCGCGAGATCACGATTTCTGCGCTGCGCGAATGGATGGCCGAGATCGGGGCGCGCAAGTCCGTCGCGGTGAGCTCGCTCGGCAAGATCAAGACGGCCGCGCAGATGGTCGCCATCCCCATGCTGCTGTTCCACGACCCGCTGTTCGACGGCACGCTCGACATCCACCGCTGCGGCGAACTGCTGCTGTGGGTCGCGGCCGTGCTGACGGTCTGGTCGATGTTCTATTACCTGCGCCGCGCCTGGCCGCTCATCTGAGGAAAAGTCCGGCGCCGTATAGCTTTGCGACATTCATCCTTGACACATAGCTCAGCATCTCTATAATGCCTGCCTGTTGCGAACGACATCGCGGCAAACGGAACGACGCGGGAGTAGCTCAGTTGGTAGAGCGCAACCTTGCCAAGGTTGAGGTCGAGAGTTCGAGACTCTTCTCCCGCTCCAGAGTTTGCAGATGATTGATGGTCGTAACGAAAAGGTTGTCTTGGAAATCAGTAAAAAATCTTGGAGATGGTCGCGAGCTTCCAGCGACGCGGGAGTAGCTCAGTTGGTATAGAGCGCAACCTTGCCAAGGTTGAGGTCGAGAGTTCGAGACTCTTCTCCCGCTCCACTCATCGGCAGATGAGGCTGGGGCAGCAGTACAAGTAAGACTCCATGCGGGAGTAGCTCAGTTGGTAGAGCGCAACCTTGCCAAGGTTGAGGTCGAGAGTTCGAGACTCTTCTCGCCGCTCCAGTGTTTTACGGCAGTGCGTGATGAACTCCTAAGCGGGAGTAGCTCAGTTGGTAGAGCGCGACACCTTGCCAAGGTTGAGGTCGAGAGTTCGAGACTCTTCTCCCGCTCCCAGCGATTCACGAAACGTAGTACCGATGCGGGAGTAGCTCAGTTGGCAGAGCGCAACCTTGCCAAGGTTGAGGTCGAGAGTTCGAGACTCTTCTCCCGCTCCAGGTTGCAGAGAAGCCAGCCTTCTCGTGTCGTTGCGACGGCTCACCGGTCGCTTCGATAGTCAAAGTCTTCCTCCGGCGAGGTAGCAAAGCGGTTATGCAGCGGCCTGCAAAGCCGTGTAGATGGGTTCGACTCCCATCCTCGCCTCCGGCGTTTCCTCCAGATCGGCGCATCGGCGCCTGTCGACATCGCAGAGCTTGCTTAAAAGCTAGATCGCGAAACGTTCGAACAGCGGATGGCGCGGCGTGACGTTGCTCGACCAGCTGGTTTCCTGCGCTACGACATGCAGCCGTCGAATGCGTCACGGTCTGCCATCGCGCGGCCGCGTTCACGGGTAAACTGGTCGAGGTCGCCGAGCCTTGGCCCGCTGTCCTGCGCCGGCTCGCCCGGGACGGCCGATCTGTCATTTCGGCCCAACCTCACGTCGCGGTAATCACATGTCCAAACGCACCCCGGGTGTACGGCTCATGCGCACGCTGGTTCGCGCCGTCAAGACGCAACAGTCGACGCTGGCCAGGCTGGTGGGCAGTGTCGCGACGCCGCCGAAGAAGCGCCCGCGCAAGCAGGCGCCACGCAAACCGTCATCCACGTCCGCCATTGTGCAGGCCCAGCAGCCGGAAGCCCGGCGCCGCCAGCGATCTCCCGCGCCACCCACGCCGGGCCTGTGGTTGGCGGGCCGCCATCCGCTGCCGCCGAGTCCCGGACAGGCCGTCGGACGGTCCATGCGGTACTGGCTCTACGTTCCCCAGCGCCTGCCGGAGACGCTGGCGCCGGCGCGGCTGGCCACTGATCGTCATGCTGCACGGCTGCCAGCAAAGCGCAACCCAGTTCGCCGAGGGCACACGCATGAACCAGCTGGCGGAAGACAAAGGCTACATGGTGCTCTATCCGCAGCAACCGATCGGCGTGCAGGCGCAGCGCTGCTGGCGCTGGTACGACCGGTCCACCGAACTGGGCGACGGCGACACCGCTGCGCTGGCGGCGTTGATCGGCAGCATAGGTGAGCAATATCCGATCGATCGGCGCCGCATCTATGCATGCGGCCTCTCCGCCGGCGCCGGCATGGCGGCCGTGCTGGCATTGAATCATCCTGAACTCATTGCTGCCGTCGGCCTGCATTCCGGCCCCGTGTTCGGTGCCGGCCATACGCCGCTGGGGGCATCGCACGTGATGCGCCATGGGGCGGCGCAGTCGGATGCGGCGATCCTCGGCGTGCTGGAGCGCCGCGCCGCGCGCGCGGCGCCAGGCCTGCCCGCGCCGATGCCGCCCATGCCCGCGCTCATGGTCCAGGGGGATGACGATCAGGTCGTACGTCCAATCAACCAGCAGCAGCTGGCGCGTCAGTGGCTGCAATTGAATGGATTGCCAGACGGTCTGGCGGCGCGTGTGACGGCGAAACCGGCCGCCCGGCGCGGCGGCCGGCGTGCGCATGAGATCCACGATTATCTGAAGGGGCGCAAGGTCGTGTTGCGCGTGGTGCGCATCGCAGGTTTGAACCATGCATGGAGCGGTGGCGATCCGGCCTTGAGGTTCAATGCGGAAACCGGGCCGGACGCAAGCCGCATGATGCTCGAGTTTTTTGGCAGGCATCTGCGGTGAGTGGCATGATCGATTTGTGACGGGACCCCTGTGCGCCCGCGCCAGAAAAATACGGGTCCGCCATCAGCCTGACGGCCGTCACGGCCGTCTCTTTCGGCATGATCAATTCCGTCGGACAGATCGGCGGCGCGTGCGTTCCTCTGGCCGCCGGCATGCTGCTGGATGCCTGCAGCTGGACCAGCGTCTTCGTCCGCGCTGCCGCGGCCGTGGCAAGAACGCGGATGCGACCGCCGGTTGAAACCCCGGCCCTGGGCCTACACCGGCAGCAGCTTCAGGTCGAACAAACGCTCCCCCAGCCACACGGCCGCCACCAGCATGATCATCCCCGACCCCGCCCACCAGGACGACGCGCCGGTAGAACCAGGTGCTGCGCATCAGGTAGGCGAGGGGCAGGAAGGCCGCGACGATCGCCAGCTGGCCGATCTCGACGCCGAGGTTGAAGCCGACCAGCGACGCCGCCAGCGCCCCCGGCTGCAGCCCGAGGTCGGCCAGGACGCTGGCGAAGCCGAAGCCGTGCACGAGGCCGAACAGGAAGGCCGCGGCCCAGCGCCGCCCGCGCGCGACGGGCAGCACGTTGTTCAGCGCCGCCAGCAGCACCGACAGGGCGATCGCCGACTCGACCCAGCGCGAGGGCAGCGCCACGAGGCCGAGCGCGGCGAGGCTCAGCGTGATCGAGCGCGCGACGGTGAACGCCGTCACGATCTTCAACACGTCCGTCAGCGCCGCGCGCATGCCGCACACGGCGCGCCAGCCGCGCCCGTCGCGCACCAGCACGGCCGGCAGCAGCAGCGACACCAGGAACAGGATGTGGTCGTAGCCGACCCAGATGTGCACGATGCCGTGGCGGACGTAGGCCAGGAAACCGCTGGCCGCGCCGCCCGCGCCCTCGTCGACCGTGGCGCGCGGATGGTCGCTGCCGAGCACGAGGGTGCGTACGGTGTCGCCGTCGCGCACGCTGGCCAGGCCCTTGTGCTGCGGGTCGACGTCGGCGAACAGTCGGTACTCGACGGCGAGCGGTCCGGCCCGCGGACAGTGGGCGGCGAAGGCCAGCACCGTGTAGGTGCCGTCCGTGTGGGTGTCGACCAGTTGCCGCCCCGGCACGAGTGCGCAGGCGGCGCCGCCGCGCTCGAGGTGCAGGCGCGCCAGCGCATACGCGGCGATCGCGGCGTGGCGGTTGCGGACTTCGTCCCAGGTCAGCTGGCCGTCGTTGTCGGCGTCGAGGCCGATGGCGTAGTCCAGGTCGCGCAGCGCGATGTCCCACTCGCCGCGCACGTCGGCGCCGGCCTTCTCCATCGTCAGGCGCAGATAGGCGTCGCTCGGCTTGTGCGCGGCGGCGGGCAGCGACCACGTCGCGCCGGCGAGGAAGAGGACGAACAGGATCCACAGGCGCTTCATGCCTTGCCTCCGCTCTGGTTGAATTGCGTATTGAACTGCGCGGCGAGGCGCGCGAGCTGGACGTCTTCCACGTGCGCGCTGCGCATCCAGTCGAGTACCGGGCGGGCGCTCGCGGCGTCGTGCGCGGCGAGCGCCGCCTCCAGCAGGATGCGGGCGTCGGCCGTTTCCTTCTGCACGTCCCAGTTGCGGCGCGCGATCGCCAGCGCGCGGCCGGTATCGCCGCGCAGGGCCAGCTCGAAGCGGGCCTGCTCGCGCAGGTGGACGCCGTCGCCGCGCCGCTCGCCGGCGTCGAAGCGCGCCGCCAGCTCCGTCAGCTCGCGGCACCAGCTCGCGTGCGCGGCCGGCTGCGCGCAGTGCGAGCGCGTGGCGCAGCAGCAGGCCGTCGACGCGCGCGTGCGGCGCGAGCAGCGCGGCCGCTTCGGCATTGCGGCCGGCGTCCAGCAGGAAGTCGGCATAGGCGCCCCAGCAGATAGGTGTCGCGCGGCGCCTCGCGCAGCGCGGCGCCGAAGCGCGCGTCGGCGATGGCCGCGGCACCGCGGCGCTGCGCCATTTCGGCCAGCATCGTGAGCACCCAGGCGTCGACGGCGGGCGCCTCCACGCCGGCGCCGGCGCGCGCGCGCACTGCCGCGAGCAGGCGTTCGCTGGCCGCCAGATGCCCGTTCACGGCCCCCACGTTGGCGATGCAGGCCGTCGTCACCAATTCGTCGGCGAGGCTGGACAGGCGCGCGCAGCTCTGCGTGGCCGCGGCATAGTCGGCGCGCACGGTTTCGACGGTCGCACGGGTCAGCCAGGCCTGGGCGTTGTCCGGCTGCTGGGCGGTCAATCCCGCGAGGTCGGCCAGCGCCTCGGGAAACCGGTGTTCGCTCTGCAGCAGCGTGGCGCGCAGCAGGCGCACCGGCGGCGGCGGCGCGGCCAGGCGCCACCACGGTCCCAGCGCGGCTTGCGCATAGCCGTAGTGCGGGTCGGCTTCGCGCCGCCCGGCTTCGATGTAGCGGCGCGCGACGTCGACCGCGCGCGCCTCGTCGCGCGGCGCTTCCTGGAGGCGCTCGCGCAGCGCGCGCAGTTCGCGCTGCTGCGGGTCGGCGCGCCAGGGCAGGACCTCGAGCACCTCGGCGCCGCTGGCGGGCAGGCGCGGGGCGGCAAAGGCCCCGGCGGCGGCGCAGGCCAGCAGCGCCGCCGCCAGGGTACGGATGGCGGCGCCGGGCTTCATTGCACCGCCTGCGGTTCGGTGTCGTCGGGCATGGTCGGCGCCGTGTCGTCGAGCGCCGCCGGTTCGGCGTCGTCCGGCGCGCTCGCGGCCAGGCTGGCGACCTGGGCCGTGAACTTGTCCGTGGCCGGCGTGCCGCCGCCGGACGCGGGCGGCGGCGGGGTCATGGCGACGCCGTCGTCATGGTCGCTGCCGCCGCATGCGGACAGCAGTCCGCCGAGCAGCATCATGCATGGCAAGAGTTCCCTCATGATCGTCTCCTTCGCGGGTTTATTGTTGCGGCGAACCCGGCAGCGGGGTCTTCAGGTACGGGAAGCCGTTCGTGAAGAAGCTGTCGTCCAGGTACGCGCCATCGGTGAAGTGCAGGCCGCCGGCCGGCGCATCGGACGGGGCGCACCCCAGGTTCAGCGTGCACAGCTTGCCCATCACGACGCGCAGCGCGATGTCGACCACGTCATCGCCCGGACGGCGTCCGTTCGGGAAACCGGCGTTGTCGCCGTCGATCACGCCCAGGCGCTTCTGCGCACCCATCGCCGCCGGGGGCGTCGACGTGTTCAGGCGCAGCATCTCGGACGGCGTCACCTTGACCGGCTGATTCAGGCCCTTCACGCCGGTCAGGAAGGCGGTCACGAGGTCGTTGCGCGGGAAGTTGGTCGGGGCCTTGGCGCCGGCATTCCCGTACAGGATCTCGATCAGGGCGGGCAAGGTCGGATTCGTGACGTAGTCGGCAAACTGGGCATCGTTCATCGGCTTGCTGGCATTGAAGCGGTCCTTGTCCTTCAGGCCGATCACGACTTCGTTCACGAGCGGCATGCCCAGGCGCGACACCTGGGTCCAGGCGCCGCCTTCCTTCGACGCGCCGGCGCCGGCCGGGGCCGGGTTCAGCAGGCGCGCCTGGCGCATGCTGGCCGTGGTCCAGCCGCCGATCACCGGATCGCCGCCGGCCATGAGGCAGGACGCGGCGACTTCGAGCTCGATGCTGGTCACGTTCTTGCCGGCCAGGTCATCCTTCGCCGCCTTCTCGGCATTGGCCGCGAATTCGGTGGCCGGCGCCTTGATGTTGATGAGGTCGAAGGTCTCGCCCAGGTTCACGACGAACGGGTCCTTGCGCTGGCCGACGAACATGCGCGCCGGCGTCGAGCAGCCGGGCACGTTGACCGTGTAGACGTGCTTGGCGGCGTACGCCGCGTAGTTCGGGATCGACTTGTTGCCGATGTTGTCGAGGGGCTTGTCGAAGGAGGTACCGCCGCCGGTCGCATTGGTCACCGGACTGCGCTGTCCGGAGCGGCGGTCGCCGCGCACCATGTTGACGGTATAGGTTTCGCGCACGTTGGCACCGGGCGCGTTCGGGTCGGCGATGGCGCCGCCGTTGATCACGAGCGGGATCGACACCTTCTTGCCGCCGACGGTCAGCTGGGTATCCTTGTTCGTGTTCTGGAACTTGAACTGGAACGTGATGTCTTCCTTGGCGTCGCCGTTATTGTCGATGTGGATCTCGTACAGCGCGTCCGGGTCCATCATGAAATAGTTCGGGCCGGCCTGCGGATCCTGCAATGGCACATAGTTCGCGATCAGCGTCACGAAGCCTTCGCGGCCCGGCTCGTAACTGCGGAACATGTAGAAGTCGGTGGCGTCGACTTTCGGCTGCTTGGTGATGAACGGTGCTTCCCGGTGGCTGGATGCCTGCACCGGGACCTGGATCGCGGCGCCGGCACAGATTGCCGCCACCAGTACGCGCAGCGCGCCGCGGCCGGCGGTTGTCGATGTCTTCTTTTGCAACATGATTCCCCCTCTCTTGCTAGGTCAAAGTTGATGATTGAGCACGAATGCAATCCTTATACGGAGCGGAGAGGCGGGTGGATTCAGGATGTTGAAAAAATATTCGGCGTGTCCGGTGAACCGGTGCGTTGATGTTGCAATCGGGAAATTTTGAGCGGCGGCGTTTACGTCCGCACGATAGGTGGCCGGCGCGACCACCGCCGGGACTACGCAACAAGCGCCGCCACGAAATGGGAGGCAGTTACTGTTGCGGCTTATCCGGTGCGCTGCCGCCACGCCGCCGGGCACCGAGAGGAACAGGACGCCGAAACCGCCCAGCAACAGGAGATAAGCGGCCGGCTCGGGGACGGGTGCGACCGCGGCAAGGCTGCGTATCTGTACGAGCCCGTCGGTATCGCTGGCGCCGGAAAATCCGGTCGCTTCGAGGACGCCGTCGAACTCGCCGGTGCGCGTGTACATCTCGTTGGAAAACGTGAGCGCGGACCCGTTGACGAGGTCGCCGACCCAGTCCACGATGGCGGCGTCGGCATAGGCGAAGTTACCGCCGCCCCCGGGCGTGGCCGCGACCGAGCCATACGCCGAGAACACGACGCGCGTATTGGCCGAGAGCCGGAAGCGCCAGGTGGTCTGGCCCGCGGATCGTCCGGCGTTGATGCGCATCCGCAGCGACGCGCTGTCCGCATCGGGGCCCGCGACGGCGCTCGCGGTGCCTTCGGCATTGGTGATGCTGGCGCCGCCGAAATGCGTCGTATATTCGGATAAAGCGCCTTCTGGTTGTAATATGGGTTCTGAACAGGTTGAGCTTCGAACTGCACGCGTCGACGAGCAGTCGGCGCCGATCAGGTGCTGGATCATCCAACTAACTCCTCCGTTTTAACCTTAGCAATACGTAACTGAACGAAGTAGATGTAACATAACAT
>NZ_CDRNIL010000093.1:0-2638 GCF_977014125.1 Massilia phosphatilytica | reverse complement strand
TGTTTATGTAGACCTTTACTTCGTTCAGTTACGTATTGCTAAGGTTAAAACGGAGGAGTTAGTTGGATGATCCAGCACCTGGTCACGCCCGAGCTCAGCAGCAGCGCCGTATTGATGGTCGGGATCGGGAACGGGCCCATCGTGCTGAACTGCTCGACGGTGCCGGCCGGGCCGATACTGCCCCAGTGGCCAGAATAATCCGGCCAGATGATTTTATGGTCGAGGTCAGACAGCCACGGCATCGAGATCGTGCGTGCGTAGCAACAGCGCGCCGAAGAAGGCGCCGAAGAACATCACCTCGGAAAAGATGAACCAGCTCATCGACCAGCGGTAGGACAGGTCGACGCGCTCGCCATACTTGCCCGCCTCCGACTCGCCGATGGCGTCGCCGAACCAGTTGTACAGCACGATCAGCATCGCGACGATGCCGGCCGTGCAGACGCCGGGTCCCCAGGCGGCCCCGTTGACCCAGCCGGACGCGCCGGCCATCGTGCACAGCATCGACATGCCGGCTGCCAGCGGCCACCTGGAGGGGCCGGGGATGAAATAGTACGGCGCGGTATGGGGTGAACTCATGTATATCTCCTCAATCAAGCATTGTTTCGAATTCCGGGGTGCTGCGCTTCCCTGCTTTCGTGTTGCTTATATGTTTTTAACTTTTGGCGACGACCATCCGCACGACCAGCACCAGGATGCCGATGAACACCGCCACCCCGATCAGGGCGCCCACGATCACGTGGACCGGGTTCAGGTTGGCCGCGTCGTGCTCGTAGTCGCGGCGCTTGCGCACGCCGAAAAACGACCAGAACACGGCTTTCATCGTGGCCCCGAACGTCTGCGTCCGTGCGGGCGGACGGTGCTGCGGATCGTCGTCGTTTGCCATATCACTTCTGCGCCGTCACGGTGCCGACTTCGAAGAACGTGTACGACAGCGTGATGTCCTTCACTTCGCGAGGCAGTTTCGGATCGATGAAGAACACGACCGGCATCTGGCGCGCCTCGTTCGGTTTCAATATCTGCTCCTTGAAACAGAAGCACTCGACCTTCTTGAAAAACGGCTGGGCCGACTGCGGCGCGTAACTCGGGATGGCTTGCGCCTTCACGGTGCGCGCCTGCGTGTTCACGACTTCGTAGATCACGGTCGCCATCTCGCCCGGGTGCACGTCGATGCTGCGTTGCGTCGGACGGAAGCGCCACGGGCCCTGGGCGTTGCCGTCCAGGGTGACGGTGATCGTGCGCGCCTTGTCGACCTGGGTGTTGGCGGGCGGCACCACCGTGCCGTCCTTTTGCGTGAGCACGTTGATGCCGAGCGCCTCGCACACCTGGCGGTAGATCGGCACCAGCGCATAGCCGAAGCCGAACATGATGGCCGCGACCACCAGCAGCTTGGTGAGCGTGGTCCGGTTTAACCGCAGGCGGCCACTTTCCTCGTGGCGGCCTGCGTTGGTTTCCGCTTGCATGACTTCCTCAATTCAGCCACAGGCGCTTGACGAACAGCATCACGAAGAAGAACAGCGCCAGCCCGGCCAGCCACAGGGCCGTGCGCAGGTTGGCCTTCTTCTGCTGCTGCGAACGATGGTCGCTCATCACGGCCTCACTTCACCAGCGGCGGCGTTTCGAAGGTGTGGAACGGCGCCGGGCTCGGCACGGTCCACTCCAGGCCTTCGGCGCCTTCCCACGGCTTCGCTTCGGCGGGCTTGCCGCCGCGGATGGTCGGCAGCACGACGAAGAACAGGAAGTACACCTGCGACAGGCCGAACAGGAAAGCGCCGATCGACACGATCTGGTTGAAATCGGTGAACTGCACGGCGTAGTCGGCGTAGCGGCGCGGCATGCCGGCCAGGCCCAGGAAGTGCATCGGGAAGAACGTGACGTTGAACCAGATCAGCGAGTTCCAGAAGTGGAACTTGCCGCGGCCTTCCGGATACATGTGGCCGGTCCATTTCGGCGCCCAGTAGTAGAAACCGGCGAACAGCGCGAACAGCGAGCCGGCCACCAGCACGTAGTGGAAGTGGGCGACGACGTAATAGGTGTCCTGCATCTGGATGTCGATCGGCGTGACGGCCAGGATCAGGCCGGTGAAGCCGCCCATCGTGAACACGAAGATGAAGCCGACGGCGAACAGCATCGGGGTCTCGAAGGTCATCGAACCGCGCCACATCGTGGCGACCCAGTTGAACACCTTCACGCCGGTCGGCACCGCGATCAGCATGGTGGCGTACATGAAGAACAGCTGGCTCGTCACCGGCATGCCGGTGACAAGCCAGCTGTTCTTCATGTACGCCGCCATGATCGCGGTGCCAACGGCATGAAGGTGTTCAACTGGGTCGCCACGACGTGGCGCGGTTCTGACCTTCGACGTCTCGCCGTCGCGCTTCATCTTCGTGTTCAGGCCGATGGGCGGCTTCACCGGCCTGGTCCGGCGCCGTCCACGCCGATCTCGAGCAGTCCAGGAGTGCAGGACACGTATTACGTCAGTCGCCGCTTCCACTACGTGGTGGCCGCTGCACTCTCGCGCTGTTCGCCGGTTTCTTACTCTGGGCGCCGAAATGAACCAGGGCCACGGGAAGGCCGCGGCAAGTTCCAGCTTCTGGAACTCGTAATTCCATTTTAAACATAACATTCTTCCCGGGAAATG
>NZ_CDRNIL010000092.1:0-2311 GCF_977014125.1 Massilia phosphatilytica | reverse complement strand
TGTCCTGTACTTCGTTCAGTTACGTATTGCTAAGGTTAAAACGGAGGAGTTAGTTGGATGATCCAGCACCTAGATTTCAGGCGCTCCAGCAGCAAGGCAACGATGCAATCCTAGCGAACGCGTCTGCAACCGGCGGTCTTCGCGGCGGTAACGTTCAGGGCGCTTTGGGGCAGTTTTCCCGCAATTACTCGCGCAACTGATACAGCAACAGTACGGCAACCTCGGCGGCCTGACCGACGTCGGGCAAGCATCTGCCGCACGAGTCGGTGCTGCAGCACAGCAGACCGGCAACAACGTCACAACCCTACTCGGCCAGCAAGGATCAGCCGCCTCCGGCGCCGCTCTCGCGGCCGGCCGTGCCGACTCGCAGTTGTACAACACCATCGGAAATGCCTTCGGTACCTTCGCAGGGAGCAAATTCTGATGCCAGATCCATACGATTACAGCAGTGCTTTTTCGGGTCTCCCACTACCAGGAGACAGTTTCTTGGCCGGGCTGAAGAATGGCTATGCCATCACTGACCTGCAGAACCAGCGCGCACAGCAGGCGCGCGATCTCGCCATACAACAGCAGAAACGCAACACCGTTCAGGCTCTCGTAAATAACCCAAACGCAACCGGCGATGACTATATGAAGGCCGGAATCTTAGTGCCTGAGTTGAGTGCGCAGTTCAAGCAGGCGTGGGACACGAAAAATACTGCCCAGCAGCAGAATCAGCTTAATCAAATGGTGCAGTGGTCGGCCGCAATCCAAAATGGACAACCGAAGATAGCCAGCGACGACATGCGGGCGCAAGCGGACGCACTTGAGAACACGAGTGGAGGCCCAACCCCTGAATCGAAGGCATTACGCGCCAAGGCTGACCAAGTTGATGCGAATCCGCAAACGGCAAATTTTGTCTTGAAGTCGATAATTGCCGCGAACCCAAAGGGCAAGAACGCTATTGACGGCATCGTCGCCTTGGGTGGGGAACAGCGCGCGGCGGACGCGGCTCCGGCCGAGCTCACGAAGAAAAAGGCGGACGCCGCAATGGCTGCGGCTGGTGTCGTCGGCCAAGCCGCTGGCGCGCTCGCAAAGCCCGGCGTGAAGCCAGCGCAGGCGATCACCATGTTCAGGCTGATGGAGTCGCGCGGCTTCATTCCAAAGGGCGGCGCGCAGGAGTACATCGACAACATGCCTGCCCGCCCGGAAGACCTGCCGGACTACCTCAAGCAGGTGCAGGAATCGGGCATGAAAGTTGATGACCAGAAGAAGTTTACGACACCTGACGCGAACGCGCAGCTGTCAGCGAACACGACGCGCCGCGGCCAGGACATCAATGCCAATACGGCTGCAGCTCGCCTCGCATTCGACAAGGATCAGGCCAACTCGGCCGACCAGCCAGGCAAGCCAAACGAATCAATGGCAAAGATGATCGCCTCGTATCGTTCCGCGCCGCTCGGCCAGTTCGCCCTAAATAAGCCATGGGGACAGGCCACGATGGATCGAGTAGCGGAGCTGAACCCAGCCTATGACGCGGCCCAATACCCTGCGCGTTCAGCTGCAGTTCGCTCTTTCGCTGCGGGCAAGGATGGGGCAAACGTCGAATCGGCTAACACCGCGCTGCACCATTTGATTAAGCTGATTCTGCTGCTGGGCAGTATCTTCGTGTCCCACGCCTGCTTGAACTGCGCACTCAACTCAGGCACTAAGATTCCGGCCTTCATATAGTCATCGCCGGTTGCGTTTGGGTTATTTACGAGAGCCTGAACGGTGTTGCGTTTCTGCTGTTGTATGGCGAGATCGCGCGCCTGCTGCTGCGCGCTGGTTCTGCAGGTCAGTGATGGCATAGCCATTCTTCAGCCCGGCCAAGAAACAGACTCCTGGTCAGTCGGAGACCCGAAAAAGCACTGCTGTAATCGTATGGATCTGGCATCAGAAATTGCTCCCTGCGAAGGTTGCCGAAAGGCATGTCCGATGGTGTTGTACGACTGCGAGAAGTCGGCACGGCCGGCCGCGACGAGCGGCGCCGGAGGCGGCTGATCCTTGCTGGCCGAGTCGGGTTGTGACGTTGTTGCCGGTCTGCTGTGCTGCAGCACCGACTCGTGCGGCAGATGCTTGCCCGACGTCGGTCAGGCCGCCGAGGTTGCCGTACTGTTGCTGTATCAGTTGCGCGAGTAATTGCGGGGAAAACTGCCCCAAAGCGCCCTGAACGTTACCGCCGCGAAGACCGCCGGTTGCAGACGCCGATTTCGCTAGGATTGCATCGTTGCCTTGCTGCTGGAGCGCCTGAAACTAGGTGCTGGATCATATTAACCTTTAGCAATACGTA
>NZ_CDRNIL010000091.1:0-3894 GCF_977014125.1 Massilia phosphatilytica | reverse complement strand
TATGTCGTTCTACTGGTACAGTTGCGTCTTGCTAAGGTTAAAACGGAGGAGTTAGTTGGATGATCAGCACCTTGCTGGAGGGACTGCGCTTCGTGTGGTCGCGTCCGATCGTGCTGGGCGCCATCTCGCTCGACCTGTTCGCCGTGCTGTTCGGCGGGGCCACCGCCCTGCTGCCCGCCTACGCCCATGACGTGCTGCGGGCCGGCCCGACGAGCCTCGGCCTGCTGCGCACGGCGCCGGGCGCGGGCGCCGCGCTGTGCTCGATCGCGCTGGCGTATCCAGCCCGTCACAGCGGCAAGCGTCGGCGCCTGGATGTTCGGCGGCGTCGCCCTGTTCGGCGCGGCCACCGTCGACGATGGGCGTCACGCACAGCGTCTACGTCGCCCTCGGCCGCCCTGTTCCTGCTGGGCGCTCGGCGACAGCGTCAGCGTCTACATCCGCCACCTGCTCGTCCAGTACGAAACGCCGGATGCGATCCGCGGCCGCGTCAGCGCCGTCAACTGCCGTGTTCATCGGCGCCTCCAACGAGCTGGGCGAGTTCGAGTCGGGCCTGACGGCCAGCTGGTTCGGCCTGGTGCGCGCGATCGTCATCGGCGGCGTCGCCACGCTCGTGCGTGACCGCCGCCTGGATGCGCCTGTTTCCCGTGCTGTCGCGCATGGACCGCTTTCCTCATCACGCCACGGAGGCCGAAACGACATGACCCGTCTTGATCTGATCCCCGGTACGCTCTGCGACCAGCGCCTGTGGAGCAAGCTCGTACCGCTGCTGCCGCCTGACATCGAGACTAGCCACGTACCGCTGTTCAAGGCGCGCACGCGCGCGCAGATGCAGTCGCTGATCTCGGCCCGGACGGCACCCGCCGCGCACATCATCGCATTCTCGATGGGCGCGTACTTGGCGTTGGAGCACGCGCTGGCCCACCCGGACCGCGTGGCGTCGTTGGTGCTGATCTCAAGCTCCGCGCGCGGTCTGCGCGCGGAGGAAAAGGAGCGACGCCAGCGCTCGATGGCCGTGCTCGAGAAACACGCGTTCGCCGGTACGACCGCAAGCCAGCTGCGCAGTTTCGTGCTCCCGGCCCACCTGGACGATCCGTCGATCGTCGGCATGATCCAGCAGATGTCCCTGGATCTCGGCAAGGACGTGATGCTGGCCCAGTTTGCCGCATCGATGGAACGAGCCGACCTGATGGACCGCCTGGGGGAGCTGCGCTGCCCGGTGCTGATCATGGGCGCGGAAGAAGATGCGATGGTCCGCGCGGCCGACCTGCGCGCGATGGCGGAGCAGGTGCCGGGCGCGAAGCTCGAGATGATTACCGGCAGCGGCCACATGATCCCGCTCGAGGCGCCGGACAAGTTGCGCGATGCGCTGGTTGGCTTCTATCGCGACGTCGTTTCTGCCGGCTGATGACGAAAGCGCCGTGCGGGGACACGGCGCATCGGCTACGCCAGCAATAGAAAGAACTATTTCGGCACGTACAAGGGCATGCCGTCTTCCCACATCGTGTCCGTGATGGGCTGGGGATTGCTGCCATCGCCGTTCATCACCCAGTTTTGGCCGTCGGGCTGGAAGGCAAAGTCATACAACGACAGTTCGGTCCGGAAGCCGTTCTGCCCCGTGCTGTAAACGATCCGGTTATCCCAGGTCCACACTGCGTGCGCGTCGTTCGATCCGCCTGTCGTCAGGCGTTTGAGGTGCGTGCCGTCCGGGTAGATGGTGAAGACGTCGAAGTTGAATTTGTTCGGATCATTCGCATCGACCAGCTTGCGGGTGAAGACGATCCTGCTGCCGTCCGGGGACCAGCCTGGCGTATTGTCCGGCTCCGTGGTCAGGACCGTCGTGGCGCGGGTATTCAGGTCGAGGATACGCAGGCCCTGCACCGTCTGGCTCCATACGCGATAGACGAGTTTCGTACCGTCTGGCGAATAACTGGGGAAGCCGGAATTGATCGAGCCATCGGTCAACGCCTCCGCCACGCCGTTCATGCTGCCGTCCGCCTTGATGCGCATGATGCGACCCGTTCCGGTGGCGCGGGTGAAGAACCAGTTACCGACACCGAAGGCGACCCACTGGCGGTCCGGAGACCAGGTCGGCTGGAACGCGCCCGCGAGTCCTTGTGCGATGGCCGCCGGATCCATGCCGCTCGTCGCCGGGTCGTAGATGCGTTGGTAACCCGTGAAGTCCGGATTGGCGATCAGCGATCGACGAATTCACCGCCTTTTCCGTGTACGCCAGTTTTTGCCGGTCCTTCGAAAGTTGCGGGAACACGTCCATGTACTTGTAAGTCCAGTTCTGGTCGAAGCTGAACAGCGGCGTACCGTTGGCGCGGGCCGGGTTGAACGTGACCTTTTCGTACACGATCTTGCTGCCGTCGGCCGAGTAATACGGCGAACGCAGCCCACGTATTGCCGGTCGGGCGCGCTACCCCGGCCGTCGTGTAGATGCCCTCGCCCGAGCCGCCCTTCACGTGATAGGCGATGGTGGCGTTATCCAGGTATTGCGGGAAGACCTTGAAACCGGCAGAGGAAGTCACGTTGGTCCGCGCCAGCGTGCTCACGTTCACGGACACCAGCTGCGAGTTGACCGAATTGATCAGCTCGGGGCGATGCGCGCCCCACGTCGACTCGACCGGCGTCTCATAGAACACGACCCTGGTTCCGTCAGGCGACCAGGAAGGCGAGCCTTCGGCGTAACCCGGATTCGATGCGATCTGCTTGTACCCTGTGCCGTCCGGCTTGATGACGTAGATACTCGTTTCATGCGTGCGTTCCCAGCCGACAGGAAAGTTGTGGCCACGCCACGCAGTGCCGACGTCCGATGAAAACGCGATGAGTTTTCCGTCCGGCGACCAGGACGGCCGGAAGTAGCCGTGCGGCTTGGCGGCATCGTAGGGTAGCGAGCCGGTGACGTTTTTCAACGCGCCCGTCGCGATGTTCAGCGTCCAGATATTCGCCGTGCCGTAGCCGGTCCCGCTTGCGCGTCGAGACAAAGGCGATGGTATTCGGATCGGTCGGTGAAAACACGGCCGCGTCGTCGACTGCAATGTGGTCGGTCAGCCGCTGCAGGCCCGTGCCGTCCGCCTTGACGCGGAAAATGTTTGCCTGGCCAAGGCCATCCCGTTCGGAAGTGAACACGATCCACTGTCCGTCTTTCGAGAACGATGCGTGGTAGTCATAGCCGGCCGTTGCGATCAGCTTGCGCTCGCCGGAGCCGTCCGCGTTCGAAACGTACAACTCGGAACTGACAGGAGCGAGACGGTTGAGCAGCAGGGTGCCGTTGAGTGCATGTGCTCCCGTCGCGGCGGCCGCGGCGCCGGCCCATACTGCAATGGAACTCAGGCGCTTCCTGGAAAACGTGATTGCTTGCATGATGATTGTCCCCTTTGGTAATGCGTTCGGAATAACGCTTGTATAGCGCCGGACGGAATCGTTCGCGGGCATGCGAAATGTGAACAATTTGTTTCGGCGGGGACCATCATAGGGAAGGCCTGTGCCGGTTTTCTTTGGACAAAATGGACATTCGTCAGGACTTTTGTCGCTTCGTCTACAGATGAAATTCCGCGACCAGCATAGCCGCCGAGCGGCGCGGGCCGACACTTCGTGCGGGCGTGACGCCGAACATGTTGTACCGGTATTCGGAGCCCGGCCGATGTAGATCGCGTGCGAATGGCCGGCCAACGCTCCGACATCGGACTGCAGGGTCATGCGCGTCAACACGTCCGATTTTGACTCGTGATGAAAACCGTCCTTTCCTTTCGGCCCGGTGGCGCTCAGGAAGCCCTTCAACACGGCGGATGGCGGCCCCACCATGCAAAGATATCAGCCGGGCGCTCTTCCGCATGGACTGCGGTGCTGGATCATCCAACTAACTCCTCCGTTTTAACCTTAGCAATACGT
>NZ_CDRNIL010000090.1:0-1297 GCF_977014125.1 Massilia phosphatilytica | reverse complement strand
CAGCAGTTTCGCCGTCACCCAGCGCGCGTTATTGCGGTAACGGGCGCGCAGCGCATAGACCATGTCGTAGAACGTGTCCAGGCTGGTCGGCATGGCTGCCGCTTGGCCGGATGCAACGTACTGCAGGGCGCCGAACGCGCGGCCAGCGGTGTCAGCAGTCGTCACCGGCGTCAGACCGGCCGAAGAAGCCGGTCGGCTTCTTGGTGCCGTTGCCGCCGATGAATGCGGCGCCTTCACCTTGGCCGATCGCTTCCGATGCCGACGAAACGAGCCAGTCCTCGACGTTGAAGAACAGGTCGTCGAGCGATTCTTCCGACGCCTGCGGCTTGGCCGATGCCATGCCGAAAGTCGGCACGACTTCTGCGAGGTCCGGGGTGTTGCCCTGGTTGCGGGTGTCGCCCTCGCCCAGCCATTCGAAGCTCGCGCCATTCAGGTCGAACAGTTCGTGATAGTCGGTGGTACCGACCTGGCGCACGGTGGCGATCTGGCGGATCGGCGAGATGTCGACCGACAAGCGGGCGATCTGCTGCTCGATCGTTTTCGGCACCGCGTAGCCGCCGGCCGAGTTGGTGCCGGCCACGGTTTGCGTCGAGCGTGTTTCGTATTGTGCCCAATCCGCGTCATCGTCCGCCGGCGCGGCGCGGGTCTCGACCTTCTTCAGCTCTTTGCCGCGGCGATAAAGCGCGTCGCGGCGCTCCGGATCGCTGGGGTTACGCATCCAAGCCAGGAAGGCGCCTTTGTAGGCGATCGCCTCCGGCGATTCTTTCTTGTCGACGTCGCCGCCGACCATGGCGCCCGGGCGCGCCATCTTGCCTTCGAGCTTTTCGAGGCGGCTTTTCTGCTCGCTCAGGGAATCCAGCGCCTCGTCCATCCGGGCCAGCTTGACATCGAATTCGGCCGTCGACTTGCCGGATTTGATGGCTTCGATGCGCTCGTCGTTGGTACGCTTGTACTCAGTGAACGCGGTGTTGATGCGGTCGATAGCTTCGGTCACCGAGCGCAGGGTCGGTTCGTCGCGCTTTTCGTAGGGGACCGCCGCAGCCTTGGCTTGGAACGCGGCGAAGTGTGCGGCCATGGTGGCCAGCAGGACAACTTTTTTCATGTGGTTTCTTTCACGAGGTGAGGGATTGGATCAGCCGGTTGGCCGCTTTCAGCGTCGCAGCCGCCTCATGAGCGTCCCGCTCATCCAAAGCGATGCGTTTGACCTCGGCGATCAACGCCTTGGCAGTGTCAGCCGGTAGGCCCGCGTCCCGCAGGGCCTGTTCGGCTTGACGAATGGTTTTGATGCCGGCCAGGT
>NZ_CDRNIL010000089.1:0-1549 GCF_977014125.1 Massilia phosphatilytica | reverse complement strand
ACGTCCCAGGCCACGCGGCCCGTGCGCTGGTCCGTCGAGGTCGGGTAGCCGAGCATCAGCGTGATGGCATACAGGGCGGCATTGCGACGGTCTTCCGGCAAATGCGCCAGGCCCAGGTCGTACAGCACGACGCCGTGCGCATTCAGGCCGCGGATACCTTCGGCCAGATGGGCCAGGGTCGGGACGCGGGCCAATTCCTTGCGCAATTCGATTTCGTCGGGATGCGCATAAAAGCCGTTGTTATTAAATCCATCGAAACGATTCGACAATATTTCGAAAATGGAATCGAGATCGGAATCCCAGGAAAAAGCGAGTTTTGCAAATGCAATCTTACCAAGGTGAGAAATGGACGTAAGCATCAGGAGCTCCAAAAGTTGCCGGAAGGAAAGGTCCGTATTCTAAAAGATATCAGTGCTACCCATCGTTGTTTTTGTGTCTTGAAATAACTTTATTTCAAAAATATAAGTAACGATCGGACTGTCGCAAAAACTCGACAAGAATGGAAAATGAGGATGTGTAGACATCTCGCGTCAGTTATCATGGTTGATGTACGGAAACATTGTAACATGAAGGTCAACATTTCAAACGGTAACCATGAGATATTTATCAAGCCTGCGTCTCGCTACGAAATTGGGAATTGCATTTGCCGTCGTGCTGGCGCTCACCGCACTCGTCGGTGCTGTCGCGATCTGGCAGCTAACACAAGTTAATGACACGTCGATGAAATTGTCGTCACACTGGATGCCGAGTATTCGTGTCATCGAGGACATCAAATCGCAGCTCGCCCGTATTCGCACCCGCGAATTGCAATACATCATTTCCAACGAACCGTCGGAAATCGATAAGTACGACAAGGTCATTGCGAAAGACCTGGTCGATCTGCACAAGATGCAGGACGACTATGTGAAACTGCAGGAATCGGCCGAAGAAAAGCAGATGTATGCGCAACTGCTCGAGATGTGGGACCGCTACATGATCGAGGACGGCAAGATCCGTGCCGCGGCACGCGCCGGCGACGACGTGCTGGCCAAGAAGCTGATCCGCGGCGAGTCGAACAAGCTCATCGTCGCGCTGCGCGGCCACGTCGACAAGATCGTCGATATGTATACGGCAGGCGGCCGCGCCGCGGCGGTCGAGGGCAATGCCCGCTACACGGCGTCACGCGTGTGGATCCTGTCGCTGGTGCTCGGCAGCGTCGTGCTGGGCGCGGCCGGTGCCGTGTTCATCACCGGCTGGCTGATGCGCCGCCTGGGCGGCGAGCCGGATTACGCCACCGAGATCGTCACGCGCATCGCCGCCGGCGACCTGTCGGTGCGGGTGGAGACCCGTGCCGGCGACCAGGCCAGCCTGTTGTACG
Source organism: Massilia phosphatilytica (assembly GCF_977014125.1). NCBI lineage: Bacteria > Pseudomonadati > Pseudomonadota > Betaproteobacteria > Burkholderiales > Oxalobacteraceae > Massilia > Massilia phosphatilytica. The sequence goes on along the minus strand of NZ_CDRNIL010000089.1, from coordinate 192 downwards.
CGATGAAATCCATGCGCGACAACCTGGCGAAGATCGTCGGCGACGTGCGCGGCGCGACGGCGACCATCTCGCAGGCATCCGACGAGATCGCCGGCGGCAACCTGGACCTGTCGTCGCGCACCGAGCAGCAGGCCAGCTCGCTGGAAGAGACGGCCGCGTCGATGGAAGAGCTGACGTCGACCGTGAAACAGA
>NZ_CDRNIL010000088.1:0-6452 GCF_977014125.1 Massilia phosphatilytica | reverse complement strand
TTTCTGGTCTGTACTTCGTTCAGTTACGTATTGCTAAGGCTAAACGGAGGAGTTAGTTGGATGATCCAGCACCTCGTAGAGGGCTGGCGGACGAAATGGCCCTGCCCTGTCGACCAACGGAGCAAGCGATGAAAGTCCCTTTCGCCAGTCTCAGAATGCACTTCCCCGACACGGACAACGTCGGCCGCGAAGAACTCTACCAATGGATTGGGTATCCCGAAAACATCAGCGATCCCAATTTCTACAATACATGCGCGATCCGGCTGAGCCTGGCCTTGCTCGGCGCCGGCTACCCGAATCCGGGTAAGTGGCCGATCAAGGCAGGCAAGTACAAGGGTCGTGCGATCGAGACCAGTCAGCACAAGCTGAGCAACTGGCTGGTACGCCAGATCGGCCAACCTGAAAAATTCGACAGCGGACCGAAAGCAGAGGAAGCAGTTGGTAGCCAGCGCGGCATCGTGTCGTTCTTTAGCATCTATGGCGACGATCGGCCGCAGGGGCACATCGCCATCGTATCCCGGGACCGTTGGGGTAGCTATCTGCGCTGCGGGAACGAGATCGATGGGATGGCGACGGGCTGCTATTGGTCCTCTCGCGAAGTTTGGTTCTGGGCGCTGCAATAGAAGTAACCCAAGGGTCACGGCCCTTCGCGAACATTGTTCCGCACCTGCCCTTCTGTCAACTCGATCAATCGGGACGGCGTCACGCCCAAAGCCTCGGCCAGCCGGAAAATCACGCGCACCGTCGGCTGGCGCTCCCCACGTTCGATCAGGCTGACGAACGTCCGGTCAATTGCCGCCGCATGCGCAAGCTGCTCCTGTGTAAGGCCGACCTCTCGTCTCACCGCGCGCAACACTTTCCCAAAGGCCAACCCAGGATCCAAAGACCTCTCCCATTATTTGGGAGAAATGATGTCTCTGCGGTATCATCAAGTCTTCAGACTATAGTCATCATTTTCGAGTATTCTATCGAAAGGTCTTTTAGCTTTTACCGTTGAGCTCTGCCAAACGGTGCCGATCAGTACTCCTCCTCTCCAGCTTCACGACATGCCTCGAGATCGCACACCTTTCGTATGTTTCCTTACCGATAGCGAAACCAATAATTCGCTCTGCCTGAGATATTGGTCCATCGACGATTCAGGGAAATGGACCGAGCCTTACGCCGCGTTGCAGTCCGACGCTGGGCTGAGTCGCGCGGAGATGATCAAGATGTTGAAATCTGCGTGTCGTGCCTACCTGCCCCATCTGCGATGCAATGCCTGTGGGACAGCGATCGAGGTCGGCGCGCGCAGGGACTATTCGCCCGCGACTGGATCTCTACTGGGATGGGAGGCAGAATGGACGCCGCCGCTATGTGCTTCCTGCGACGCCGCAGCGCTTGCAGCAAAACAGAAAGCGTCCATGTACGCCGAGCGACAGCGTCGTGACCACATGACATATGGATCGAAAGGCATGCGTGATCAATCCGAGCCGATCGACTTTGCCCACCTGAGCTACATGCAGTCATGCTTCCTGTACGCGATACTCGTGGCCGCAGACGTAGGCAGGGACAACCAAGAGATCCCTTCATTCGAGTATCTGGCGTGCGCGCTTGCAGCAACTAATGAGCTCGCGGAACAAATTTACACGCGACTTTATGCGGACAAGATCCTAGTTCCAGCTCTTGCATCAATTGCTAATCACACCAGAATCGATGAGGCAACTGGTGCAGGGACAATCAATTTACGCACGAGACGATGGGTGCTTGCTCGCGATATTACAGGCCGGTCGCTGGCCGACATCTTCGCGGTGCTATCCGACCGTCTGGACCATCCCGAGCCGCAAGAGGTCAAGGAACTCTGGTATCTGGTGGCAGAAAGCGAGTGCAAGAAGTATTTCATCCACCTATGCACGGGCTACAGGTTCGGCCAGCCGGGCCTCTACTCGTCCAAGGTTGCGGCTTCCATCCGGCACTGCCTGGACCATCTTTCGATTGGCGAGGTCTGTAACATCATCCATTACACGTTGAAGGACCTCGCAGCGCTCTCCCAGCGACGAGGATATGCACGTCAGAGAATCTACAGCATGATGCCGGGAAGCCTACGTCGCGCGGCAGATTATCGACTTGCGAACGGTAAGCCAATTCACCCGTGGCGCCGTCCTTCGCCTGCGACCGAGCCCTGGCTGACTACTGTCCTGCTGGACGACGTGCTCAAAGGCGGCGACATTTCGTTCGAAACACTGAAAGGGAAAGAGGTAGCCGCTCATGTCCAGCGTCAACTTGGCGTCAAGGATGAGATGGAACCAGCCGGGGTGAGGAACTGATGGGGACGTCAAATGACAAGAATGGTCGCTCTCGCCAAAGCTCTGGCGCGACCAATCGGAACGCATGCGCCGCCAGCAAGTCGCCTCCGGTTGATCGCCGCAAAAACCACGTCTCCACGGCAGATTTCGTCGCGACCCTGATTCGGGAGGAGGCGGAGTACCGCCGCGAGCAGCTGGCTTCACGCGAACTGTTGCGAGGTCCGGAGTTGCGGGCCCTTTTGCAGATTTCGCCGCAGGCGTTAAGTGGTGCCGTGAGAGCAAAGCGCGTCTACGCACTGCGGGGCCCCGGCGATGTGGCCGTATATCCAGCTTTTTTTCGCGGCCCCGTCACCCGCTCGCCTGTCGATCGAGCGTGTCTGCAGAGCATTGGGCTGCCTGCCGGGCGCTACCAAACACTTCTTCCTCACGAGCGCGCGATTTTCCCTCGGCGGCCTGACGCCGCTACAAGCACTGGCCAAAGGGAAAGTAGCCAAGGTTCTGGCTATGGCGGAAGCCTTCGAAGAATCATGACGGCGAACCGACTTCGCACGGCGATGTCGAAAAAGGAGCCGCGCAGATTTACCCATGACGTTGGAGGTATCAAGTGCGAGCGCGTACCATCGACACCCACATTAGCAACATCGTCGACGAACATCTCCAGGTATTGTCGAGCCGCATCGCAACGACGACGTATCCCGACACCTACCGCGCGATGCTGTCGTTCTGCGTCCGGACAAACAGTCTGAAAGCGGCGATGCTCGATACACTCGAGTCCAACAACGCCTACACATTCAAGACGTTACTGCGCGTCCTGTGCGAGCACTACCTCCAGTTCCTTCAGCTTTGGGTGCGCTTCACGCTTGAGAAATCCGACGTGGCCGCCGCCGACCACAGTCGCTTTTGCGGCGCGCGCGCGTTACAGGAAGGTCTTGATGTCTTGGCCGCGGCGGGCTCGCTGGTGCCGACGACAGCGCGACAGGCTTGCCGCACGCTGATCGAAGCGCAGTATTACAACGTCGCACGGTCCGGTAGCGAAGCGTTCGCGCGTCGAGCCGACGAGTTCCGCAGCAGTTCCATCGTTGAATTTCTGGCACGTGACCATGCCGGCATCTCGCCCGACGAGCTGCCGTTGCTGGATCGCGTCATCCCGACGTTCGCCTTGCTGGCACCACTTGGCCGAGGCGGTCACTACATGGACATTGGCAGACTCGACGCGGTAGAGCTGGCGACATTCCACTCCCGGGTCGCCGACGCGGAATTCGTCATCGCGCTGCCCGCCATCGTCTTCATGTTTACGGCGCTTGCCATCTCCAGAGAGTATCCCGAACATGTGGAAATTGCGCCGACCATCTGTGCCCTTATCGAACGGTTCCCGCTGAAACGTGAGGGTCGGGACTAGCGGCTCTGGTCCCACATTGCCTGGATCGATCGACCGTATGAAACGACACCACGTTTCGGTGAAACGAGCGACCAATGCCGCTGTCCTTCGCGTGTCTCGACAGATCGACGTGCCGTCGTGACCAACCATCTCCCCATCGATCCGGCACCTCGACAGACTCTCATGAACCGGGCGCACGAAACAAGACCACGATTCACGATGCGGATGACGAGTGTCGATGTCATTGGCGCGTCTTGCCTGACTTCGGCAGTCTTGTCGCGCGTTGTGCATCCGGTCAATCCCGCGACGGTCGACGCGCGAGACGCCCCGAATTGGCGTCGTGACCACTGGTCTCCTCATCGATCCGGTGCCTCGACAGATCCTCACGAGCACCTCCAAAGATCACAGCGACGCGCGCAAGGCATGCGTTCAGGTCCTGCGTGCCGCCGTCGCGTTCCCCGACACATTGAAGCCGGTTTCAATTCGGATGCCCGGGCTGGCGTGACGCTCAAACGAGCATGAAAAACAGAGGCCCCCTTCCTGATTGGTCATCAGAGGGAAGAAGGAGCGGTCCGCGCGCGATCACGAAAAAGGCCCATAAACTACAACGCTTCGTGTCTGCGCAGCCCGCTTGACGCGAAGTCGGCGCAGTCGTATCTTTGGTAAGTCTTACCGGGTCTAGCGCCCGTTAGCCCTTCGGGGCAGGCTGGCGTTGCGGTCGACACCCGCATTAATGAACACATCACAGCCGCCCCGAGCGGCCAGTCCAAGCGACGGCGGCGGGCTCGACCCCTGCCGTCCCGGCGGCGACAACTCGCCATTTTCGCCCCTTGTGTGTACGCCGGTATGCCGACGTGCTTTGCCGATCCGGCTCGACTGGACGGCGTCCATTCCGCATTGCTCGACGATGCGGTCCTTCGTCCTGCCATCGCCCAGACTCGGGTATCGATGGCAGCGGCTGCGCGGCTAGACCGACGCAGCCCATTGAGCGCGCGGAAGCTCGACTCCGGCGCCTGCTGGCTCGACCGGCAGCGACTTGTCTCATCTCTAGAAGAACGTGTTTCAAGGCGCTGCGAACCACCGCACGAGCGGTGCGACGACCATCTTGGCCCAAGAGGCCATGTGGCGTTGTCAGCAGCACTTACGTCCGACCCCGATGGGCGGGGTCACGGATAAGGACGATGAAGCACGAGTAACCCATCCAACGAACGGGATGTGCCCGTTCACCCACGCCGCCTTGGTAGCGTGGCTCCCCGTCCGCGGGAGCAGGTTGACCGGAGAAATTCGGCGGCTTGCTATTTGCACATTTTTAAGACGCCCGCGGCAGTATGGCCGCATTATCCCGTCGCGCCCAGGTTTGGGGCGCCGTGCGCGACGCCCTACGCCCCTCAATCCGCCGTGGCTCGGCGGCTTGCCCGCGCCCGTGACGGGCCAGGCCTAACAACGTCCGTTCTTCGCAGGAGTATTAGCCTTCAGAAAACAACAAAACGTGATGCGTGTGGGAAGTCGACCGAAGCCCCAACCTCATAGGGAGTTGAGGCGAGGATGGGAGCCGAACCCATCTAGACGACCGTGAAAGTCACCGGGGCCGACGCCAGTACGTCGATAAGCGCTGTCCGTTCGAATAAGCACCCGGTTAGCGAATGACGCTTGCCTCCAACCCCTGTCCGCCCCGTGCGCGACTGCGGCAGCAGCATGTCTTTCGAAAGTCACCATCGCACCGGGCGTCGATCAGCGGCCCGTGGTATACGCCCATTGCGCCTGCGCCGCAGCATCTGGCAGGTCGCAATCGCATCGACATCGAGACGCAACATTGGTATGCAGCGGCTAACTGTCGCTGACTGATCTCCTGTCGCGGCTAGAAGAAAACCCACGCGCACGCAATTCCGGCATTTTATCCTGGCTTCATAAAATGCCTAAAATCGATACATTCGCCAAGCGGCCTAGGCCCGAGAGTCCACAAGGGATCGCATACTTGAGAACAAGTGAGCAGTTCGGTGTTTGCCGGTTCGCGATCTCCTGGCACGTCATTGCTCGGCGGCCCGGTCTGGCAGACGCTCGTGCTACCAGACGCTGTTTGAAACCGACTAGCCTGCGCTCATGACCGCGGTTAATTATTCTAAATTATGTACAGCCAATAATTATTCGCCAGCCATAATTCGGATAATTTTCAAGAGGCCACGTGCAGTGGACCTTAGACCCAATGATTTTCCCGCCCTTTTTACCTATGGCGACCAGCCCTCAAGCTAAGTCCGAAAGGTGCCGACATCAGTCGCCGCCGTCCTCCTCTTGACGGTTTCCCCGAGCGCTGTTTTACCAATCCTCATATGGTCCTGACAATCTGAGGCCAAGCTCATCCCACCAGTCGTCGCAGGGAAAAACTTAGTCCAGGAGCGCAGTGATCACATAAAAAGGCAATCAATGATCACCTTTCGCAGGGACAGTCGGATCTCGCGGGCTCTTCATGATCTCTACATGTCGTTCCACAAGTGCAATGGATTAAATTCAGAGTCGAAGGCGCAATGGCTCATCATCAGCGAGCTGATAAGCACTCAATATCGCGTTGCTCTGCAAAAATGAGATACCACTGAGCAGCATTTCGCGTAAAGACACCGATAGCGGCTCGACTGCCTCGGTAACGCTGAACGACCCGCCCCTTCCTGCCCAACCTGAAATGAACCGTGCACACCCTGCCCAGCTCATGAGCTGGCTTCTCAACTAGGTGCTGGATCATCCAACTAACTCCTCCGTTTTAACCCTTAGCAATACGTAACTGAACCAGGTACGAACAT
>NZ_CDRNIL010000087.1:0-2297 GCF_977014125.1 Massilia phosphatilytica | reverse complement strand
TGTAACCTTACTTCGTTCAGTTACGTATTGCTAAGGTTAAAACGGAGGAGTTCGTTGGATGATCCAGCACCTCTGTGGCGCCCGGCCGGCCTGTACGCGAAAGGACGTCACTGATGCTGATCCGCCTTCTTTCCGGCGACCTGCCGCGCAGCCAGGCTGCTGTCCGCGATCCTCGTCGCCATCCTGCTCGGCCTGCTGTTCGCGCCCTTCCTCTTTTCCGGTGCGCGCCCGCTGAACACGGCGGCCACGATCTGCGTGTACGTCGTCCTCGTCGCCTCGTACGACCTGCTGCTGGGCTATACGGGCATCGTCTCCTTCGCCCACACGATGTTCTACGGGATCGGCGCGTACGGCGTCGGCATCGCCCTGTCCAGCGTGGACGAGCCGACGTGGAGCGCGATCGTCGCCGGCCTGGCCGCCGCGCTGGCGCTGACGGTCGTCCTTGCCTTCGTCGTCGGCCTGTTCGCCCTGCGCGTGCGCGCCATCTTCTACGCGATGATCACGCTGGCCGTGGCGTCGTCGTTCTCGGTACTCGCGTCGCAGCTTTCGGATTTCACCGGCGGCGAGGACGGCCGCACGTTCAGCGTGCCGGAACTGCTGTCGCCCGGCTACACGCTCGTCGACCACGACGTGTTCGGGCGCGCCGTCGACGGCAGGCTGATCACCTATTACATCGTGTTCGCGGGCTGCCTCGTGCTGTTCCTGTTCCTGCTGCGCCTCGTGAATTCGCCGTTCGGCAGGGTCCTGCAGGCGATTCGCGAGAACGAGTTCCGCGCCGAGGCCCTCGGCTACCGCACCGTCGTCTACCGCATCTGGGCGAACGTGCTGGCCGCCGTCGTCGCCGCATTGGCCGGCGCGCTGATGGCCCTGTGGCTGCGCTACGTCGGGCCGATGACCAGCCTCGGCTTCGAGGTCATGACCGACATCCTCCTCATCGTCGTCATCGGCGGCATGGGCACGATGTACGGCGCGGTCGTCGGCGCGACGCTGTTCATCCTCGCCCAGAACTATCTCAAGGTGCTGATGGGGCAGGCGTCCGGGATGGTGTCCGGCATACCGCTGCTGGCCGCCGCCCTGCAGCCGGACCGCTGGATGCTGTGGCTGGGCGTGCTGTTCATTCTCTCTATCTACTTCTTCCCGATCGGCATCGTCGGCAAGCTGCGCCTGCGCCGCGCGGGGCGCTGATTCGGCACGCCGTGTGGCGGGCCCGGACCATCGATCAGGGTGGGCACCCCGTGCCCACGATACTTCCCCTCATCATTCTTCCCCGCCAGCCCGCGTCGAGCGCTCATCGGTCCCGCCCGACAGTACGTGGATTTGCACAGCCCGTTCGTTAGCTAAATATCAAAATTCATTGTCGTCCGACTCATAAGATGAGCCCAGCTATGGCCTCGTCGACCAGCCAGCGCGAGCGGTCCACCATCCTACTGGCTTCCATGAAAGGGCTTCCATGAAACCCGTAAAAACCTTGTGTGCGGCAGCGGCATTGTCCCTGTCGCTCGCCGTACCGGGCGCATCGAGCGCCCGTGCGGCCGGGGTCGAAGTGCTCAACGAAGGATTCGACAATGTCGCGGCCCTTGACGGATGGGCCCAGGTCAACAACAGCGTCCCGGCCGGCAGCGGCTGGTTCCAGGGCAATGGCGCGCTGTTCCCGGCCCAGTCCGGCGCTCCGGACGCCTACGCGGCCGCCAACTTCCTCGGCGCCGCGAACGGCAGCGGCAGCGTCGACAACTGGCTGATCACCCCGGTCTTCGACCTGTCCGGCACCACGACGCTGAGCTTCTACACGCGCCACGACGACCTGCCCGGCTTCAACGACATGCTCGAAGTGCGCTACGCCTCCGGCACCGGCACGGATGTGGCCGACTTCTCGACGCTGCTGGCGACGGTCGGCGGCACGGCCGGTTATCCGACCGACTGGCAGCAGTTCACGGCCACCGTCACGGACAACGGCAGCGGCCGCTTCGCATTCCGCTACCTGGGCCCGGCCGATACCCTGAACTATGTGGGCCTCGATACGGTCTCGGTCGTAACGGCGGTGCCGGAGCCGGCGCGCTGGATGATGCTGGCGTTCGGCCTCGGCCTGTTCACCCTGCTGCGCCGCCAGTCGCGCATTTGATCGGAGAAACGCCATGTCCAAGGAAAGACTGATCACCATCGGTACGCTCGCCGCCCTGTGCCTGATGGCCGCCTTCTCGCTGCATGCCAAGGCCGCCGGCCAGGAAGGCATGGTCGTCGTGCGCGACCCGCAAACGGGCAAGATGCGCGCCCCGACACCCGACGAACTCAGGGAGCTG
>NZ_CDRNIL010000086.1:0-2111 GCF_977014125.1 Massilia phosphatilytica | reverse complement strand
TGTTATGTAACATTACTGGACCAGTTACGTATTGCTAAGGTTAAAACGGAGGAGTTAGTTGGATGATCCAGCACCTCCCGGGCGATTTCCGGCCAGGGCGTCAAGAAGGCGCGCCAGAATTTTCGCTTCAATACGCCGGTGGCCGCGATCGGCGTGCGCGGTACCGACTTCACGGTATATACCGACCAGCAGACCACGCGCGTGACCGTGCTGTCCGGCGGCGTGGTGATGAGCGGTTTCGGCGCCAACTGTTCGGCGGCGGGCACCGGGCCTTGCGAAGGGCGCAGCGCGCGGGAGCTGTTTGCCGGCCAGGCGGGACTGTTGCTGCAGGTGGAGCGCGGCACCAGCGTGCCGCAACTGTTGCAGAACCCGGCACTGGCACCGGACCAGACGGAGAAGCCGCGCAGCGATGAAGCCGGCGGCCAAGCAGGCGCTGTCGACGGCGCCGACGGCCCAGGTCAACCTCGATCCGCAGCGTGCGGAACAATCGCTGAACAGCGTCAAGCCCATCGCGCCGCCGGACCCGACCAATCCCGATCCGGTCATCACGCCACCGCCCATCGTGATCACCGATCCCGTGCCGTCGAAACCGACGCAGCCTTCGGCACCCGAGATTTTCTGGGGCCGCTGGCAGGCGCTGGCCGGCCTGCCGGCGCAACCGGGACGCATTGGCGATCCGGATGTGGAAGTCGCGACGTATTACGCGCCATATGCCATTACCCGATTGAAGAATTCGGCACTCGTGATGCCGAGCGACGGCACGGCCGCATTCAAATTGACGAGTGGGGAAGCGATCATGACAAATGCGTTGGGCGACCGTCCCGCCGATATCCAGTCCGGACAACTGAGCATGGATTTCTCGAAAAAGACATTTGCCACGTCATTGAGCGTGACAGCGGGTCTCGATCGGGCGGAAGTCGTCGGCAACGGCATTATTACCGACAAGGGCATGCTGTATGAAAGCATGGGTTCGCCGACGATTATCCGCGGTTATCTCGGTGGGTCGAATGCGGAGCAGGCTGGTTATATTTTCAAGAATTCAGCCACCCCGGCATTACCGTCAGCGGTGCAACGTTATGGGGCCGTTAATGTATTCGAAGAAAATGCGTGGAAATGCGTGAATATTTGATCCAACATGTAAAAAAATTGTAGGAATAAGGTAAAAATTCGTTGCTTTGTGACGGCCATCACAACACCGCTTTGGTGGTCTGGCAATATACTTCGCAGTTCGCCCCCCGATCGAGACCCGCTGTCACGCTCAATGACGTGGCAAATGTCTCTTTCGAGAAATCCATGCTCAGTTGTCCGGACTGGATATCGGCGGGACGGTCGCCCAACGCATTTGTCATGATCGCTTCCCCACTCGTCAATTTGAATGCGGCCGTGCCGTCGCTCGGCATCACGAGTGCCGAATTCTTCAATCGGGTAATGGCATATGGCGCGTAATACGTCGCGACTTCCACATCCGGATCGCCAATGCGTCCCGGTTGCGCCGGCAGGCCGGCCAGGCGCCTGCCAGCGGCCCAGAAAATCTCGGGTGCCGAAGGCTGCGTCGGTTTCGACGGCACGGGATCGGTGATCACGATGGGCGGTGGCGTGATGACCGGATCGGGACCGGTCAGGGTCCGGCGGCGCGATGGGCTTGACGCTGTTCAGCGATTGTTCCGCACGCTGCGGATCGAGGTTGACCTGGGCCGTCGGCGCCGTCGACAGCGCCTGCTTGGCCGCCGGCTCATCGCTGCGCGGCTTCTCCGTCTGGTCCGGTGCCAGTGCCGGGTTCTGCAACAGTTGCGGCACGCTGGTGCCGCGCTCCACCTCCAGCAACAGTCCCGCCTGGCCGGCAAACAGCTCCCGCGCGCTGCGCCCTTCGCAAGGCCCGGTGCCCACCACGGAACAGTTGGCGCCGAAACCGCTCATCACCACGCCGCCGGACAGCACGGTCACGCGCGTGGTCTGCTGATCATGCCGGTGAAGTGGGTCCCGCGCACGCCGATCGCGGCCACCGGCGTATTGAAGCGAAAATTCTGGCGCGCCTTCTTGACCCTGGCCGGAAATCGCCCGGGAGGTGCTGGATCATCCAACTGACTCCTGGTTTTTAACCTTGGCGAAAC
>NZ_CDRNIL010000085.1:0-3540 GCF_977014125.1 Massilia phosphatilytica | reverse complement strand
TCTCGTCTATTCGTTCAGTTACGTATTGCTAAGGTTAAAACGGAGGAGTTAGTTGGATGATCCAGCACCTGGCCGAGGATCCCGGACCGCATCGCGCAGTCCGGACGCAAGCCGAAGCGCGTGCCGTTCGTGCCGCCGGTGTCGCTCGTGAACGGCCTGTCGCTGCGCGCGTTCAACGAGGCCTACTTCCGCGCCAATACGTTCAAGGCCGGCTACGCCGTCGCGCACTTCGAAACATACACCTACCCGCTCGACAACCTGCACGACTGGAACCGCATGTACGGTCCGCGCGGGTTTTACCAGTACCAGAGCGTAGTGCCGCGCGCGGCCGGACGCGCCGCCATCCAGGCGATGCTGGCGGCGATCAAGGCGTCGGGACAGGGCTCGTTCCTGGCCGTGCTGAAAACCTTCGGCGACCGCGCGAGCCGCGGCATGATGAGTTTTCCGCAGCCCGGGGTCACGCTGGCCCTGGACTTTCCCAACCGCGGGGCGCAAACCGCAGCCCTGTTCGAACGCCTCGACGCCATCGTGCGCGACGCGGGCGGGCGCATCTACGCCGCCAAGGATGCGCGCATGCCGCGCGACCTGTTCGAATCGGGCTACCCGCGCCTCGCCGAATTCTTGCAATACCGCGACCCGGGCATCAGCTCGGCCATGTCGCGCCGTCTCGATAGGAAGCTGATATGCAGGATTCCCTCCAACGCATCGTGATCGTCGGTGCGACTTCTTCGATCGCCGAGCATTGCGCGCGCCTGCGGGCGACCAGGGGCCTGCGTCGCGCTGACGCTGGTCGGGCGCGACGCGGGCCGGATGGAACGCGTGGCCGCCGACCTGCGCGTGCGCAGCCCCGGCTCGAGCGTCACGGTCCGCACCGCCGACTTCTCCGACCCGCGCGCCATCCGCGCGCTGGCCGACGCCATCGTGGCGGACGGCATGCCGCGCCAGGTGCTGATCGCGCACGGCTCGCTGCCCGACCAGCAGCAATGCCAGCGCGACCTCGACGCCGCGTACGAAGCGCTCGACGTGAACGGCGTCTCGCCCGTGCTGTTCGCGGAAGCGTTCGCGGGCCACATGGAGCCGGCGGGCGGCGTCATCACGATCATCGGTTCCGTCGCGGGCGACCGCGGGCGCCGTTCGAACTATGTGTACGGCGCCGCCAAAGGCCTCGTCACGCGCTACGCGCAAGGCCTGCAGCGCCGCCTGGCCGGCAGCGGCAGCGCGTTGAAGGTCGTGCTGGTCAAGCCGGGTCCGACGGCGACGCCGATGACGGCGCGCCTGCCGCAGCGCGGCCTCGCGCCCGTCGAACAGGTGGCGCGCCTGATCGTGGATGGTTCCGCCGCCGGCAAGCCGGTGGTCTACGCGCCGGGCAAGTCGGTTCGTGATCATGATGATCATCCGCCACCTGCCGGCGTTCGTGCTCAACAAGATGAATATTTGAGCGAGCAGGCATATGCTGGATACCCGAGAACTGCCGCGCAGCGGCACCCTGTCCACCTCCGCCGCGCGCGGTGCGCCGCCATTCCTGACCTGGGCCGTACTGTTCCTGCTGATCGTCGCGGCGCTGACCGGCGTCGAATGGCACATGCTGCGTCACGTGAACCGCGAGGTCGGCGACTTCGCCGCCAACAGCCTGCTGATCCAGGACGCCAAGCGACTGCACCTCATCTACGGCAATTATTCGCGGGTCGGCTTCAACCATCCCGGCCCGGCGATCCTGTACGTGCTGGCCTTCGGGGAACTGGTGTTCCACGACTGGCTGCACCTCGTGCCCTCGCCGCTGTCCGGCCAACTGCTGGGCGGCATCTTGTACAACGCCGGCTGGATGGTGCTCATCTGCGCACTGGTGCGGCGCATCACCGGTGCGCTCGCGCCGGCGCTGCTGTTCACTGCCCTGCTCGTGCTGGGCGCAGCAATCAGCGACTACGCGATCGTGAACGGCATCTGGTTCCCGCATCTGTACTTCTTCCCGTACGCGGCGATGATCATCGCGATCGCACCGCTCGTATACGGCCGGGCCGACACGCTGAAAGCACTCGCCGTCGCCAGCGGCTTCCTGATCAACGGGCACGCTTCCTTCATTCCGATGCTGGGCCTGACCCTCATCGTCGTGCTGGCGGTGAACCTGCGTGTGTCGCGCCGCGACTGTTCGCTGCGCATCCTGTCGCGCGCCTGGTTTTCCCGCCACCGCGCCGATATCCGGGTGGCGTGCGGCATCCTGTTCCTGTTCTTCGTGCCTTTGCTGATCGCGACCATCACGGAGTGGCCGGGACCGCTGTGGGACTACATCAAGTTCGGCCGCGGTAACAAGGGCAATCACCTGCCCGACGCGCTGAAATTCGTCGGCGTGTACTGGCGCCTGGGTCTCGCATCCATGTGGGGGCTGTTGGCCATCCCGCTGCTCGCCGTGTTCCTGTTGAAGGACAGGCGCGTCGAGCCGGCCCGCTCGGACTTCGTGCGCGGCACGCGCGCGCTGGCCGTCACCTTCGGCGCCGCGACCCTCGCGCTGCTGTACTACGCCAAGGCCGGCGTCGACGACCTGAACCAGGTCTATATCGCCATCTTCTATTACTCCGGTGCCCGCGATGTGCGCGGCGCTCGTCGTACTGTACGCGTGCCGCGCCCTGGGTGCCCGCGCCGGGACCGTGGCCGCCGGCGTGCTGGCGGTTGCCGCGCTGGCCGGTTCGTGGCACTGGGTCCGGCAGGCACCGATGTATGAAGTCTTCTACAACCAGCCGGGCGTCGTGAACTTGTACGACAAGCTGCGCGCGCTGCCCGGCTGGTTGTCAGAAACCGAGTACATCGGTTGCCGAAGCCGAGTGCCGCGAACCGGCCGCGCGGCAACCGCCGCCGGCGGCCGCGTGCCGGCGCCGCCGGGCGCGGCGACGCGACGAGCGCCGCGTCGCGGCCTCAAGTAATGAAGATGGCGATAGCCTCGTTGCAGGTCGTCGACGCCGGGCCTTGGCGTGAGTGCGCGCGGCGCGAAGGTCGGCGCGAAGGTGACGGCCAGCGCGCGCGTGCGGCAACTCCGAGCGGGCCGGCTCGACGCGCCTGTCTGGACGGGAACTCGGCGAGCAGCGGGATGGCCAACAGCCCCCACATGAATGCGGAGACCAGGCGCCAGTACACGCCGACGAATTTGAAGTCATGCCCTTGTTACCGCGGCCGAACTTGATGTAGTCCCACAGCGGTCCCGGCCACTCCGTGATGGTCACAATCGCGAGCCACGAAGAACAGGAACGGATGCCGCGGACCAGCCGGATATGGCGGCGTCGGGGAGCCGAGGCGGCGACATGGGCGGCGGACGGTGACGTCGCCTCGCGTCGACCGCGACGATGAGGTCAGGCCCAGCATCGGAATGAAGGAAGCGTGCCCGTTGATCAGGAAGCCGCTGGCGACGGCGAGTGCTTTCAGCGTGTCGGCCCGGTCCGAGCGGTGCGATCGCGATGATCATCGCCGCGTACGGGAAGAAGTACAGATGCGGGAACCAGATGCCCGTTCCACGATCGCGTAGTCGCTGATTTGTCGCCCGGCACAAAGCAG
>NZ_CDRNIL010000084.1:0-3611 GCF_977014125.1 Massilia phosphatilytica | reverse complement strand
ATGCGTGCATACCACGTGGACGAAGAATGGTATGTGTGACCCTATGCAATGTCGGGTGAACAACATCGTTATTCCTCGTGAAGGACAGGGGGCAAACCGCGATCGTGGCCGGCGGCGTCGGCCGGCCAAGCCCGATCAGGCTGCCAGCCAGCGTTTTACCGCGGCCGGCCTCAGTTTCACGACCTTGATGGCCTGGTTCTGCACTTGCACGACTTCGATCACACAGTTGCCGATCTTGAGGGCGATGGGGACTTCCGGGATTTCCTGGAGCTGTTCCAGCAGCAGGCCGTTGACGGTCTTGGCTGTCGAGAGGCAGGTCGAGACCCAGCTTTTTATTGATGTCGCGCAGCGGCGTTGTGCCTTCGAGCAGGACTTCGCCCTGGGCATTCCACGCCATCGCATCGCTGCGCGCGGCGCCCGGGGTGGACGTCGTGAAGTTGCCGATCATTTCCTCGATGATGTCTTCGAGCGTGACGAGCCCCTGCACCTCGCCGTATTCGTTGATGATGATGCCCAGGCGTTCCTTGTTTTCCTGGAAATACTGGAGCTGCGTGAAGACGCCCGTGTCTTGCGGGATGAACTAGGGCTCCGTCAACAGCTCGCGAAAGTGCTCGATCGTGAGGTCGTCTTCCTCGTTCAGCAGCGCGACGGCCTTGCGCACGTGCAGGATGCCGACGATGCGGTTGATCTCGCCTTCATACACGGGCAGCTTGTTGTGGTAGCACGTGGTCAGCTCGGCCTTGATGTCCTCGGACCGGCAACGCGAGGTTCAGCGCCTCGATCTGGGGGCGCGGCGTGATGATGTCTTCGACGGAAATCTTTTCCAGGTCGAACAGGTTCAGCAGGATGCTCTTTCGGTCGCGGGATATAACTGCCCGCTTCCAGCATGATCGATGCAGTTCTTCCGGCGAGGCGCCGCCGGGCATCCGCATGGCCGACGCCGAGACCGCGAATACGCAGCAGGCGCAACAGGCCTTTCACGAACAGGTTGACGAACCAGATCGCCGGCTTGGCTCCCATCCATGCAGCACCTCCGATGGTTTATCAGGTATTTGATTTTCCGTTGGTAAAGGTACTCAACAAGGAGACGATGATCTTGATTAAAAGCAAAACATTTCCCGTAGCCTGACGCGCATTGTCGACCGTATCGATCCGGGACGGGCAAGCGCGCACTTGCCCGGATTCGGCGTATGCTTGGATGATCAAGCGCCGGCCATCGCCATCATGAACCCGGTCACATCATTCCTGGTCGCCGTCAGCCTCGCCGTTGGCGCGGTCCTCACCTACTGGGTCAATCCACTGCTCGGATTGCCCTTCCTTGCGCTCGCCGCGATTCTCGCGCTGTCGCTGAAGATGGCGAATACGTGGGAAAAATTCGTCATCCTGAGGCTGGGGAAACTCCACAGCGTCAAGGGCGCCGGCCTGTTCGCCATCGTTCCCATCATCGATAACGTGGTTGCGGTCATCGACGGGCGCATCCAGACCACGGCCTTCAACGCCGAGCAGGCCCTGACCAAGGACACCGTCCCGGTCAACGTCGACGCCATCATTTTCTGGCACGTGCACGATGCCGAGAAAGCCGCGCTGGCGATCACGAATTACCGCGAGGCGATCGACCGGGTGGCCCAGACGTCGCTGCGGGAAATGATCGGCCTGTCGATGCTGACGGCGCTGCTGTCCGAGCGCAAGGAGGCGGACGCGCAGTTGAAGGAATCGATCGGCCGGAAAACGGCGCCGTGGGGGATCTCCGTCGGTTCCGTGGAAATCCGCGACGTTGCCATTCCCGTTGTGCTGCAGGACGCCATGTCGCGCCAGGCCCAGGCCGAACGCGAGAAGCAGGCGCGGGTCATCCTCGGCTCGCCGAAGCCGCCATCGCCGGTAAGTTCGTGGAAGCGGCCGACATGTACGCCGGCCATCCGGCCGCCCTGCAGTTGCGGGCGATGAACATCATCTACGAAACGACGAAGGAGCGCGGCGCGACCATCCTGATCCCCAGTTCGATGGTCGACAGCCTGAACCCGTCGGCCGCACCTGTCTCGGCCAAACTTGCAAGCCCCCTCCCCGTGACTTAGAATCGACCTCTGCGCTGGCTTCGCCAGTTTCCCGACGATTCTTGACGGTGATCCTTGGAAACCGTACCACTTTGGGTGCTCATTCTCGCACTCGCCCTCCTGATCCTTTGCTCGGCCTTCTTCGCGATGGCGGAAACCGCCCTGATGGCGGCGAATAAATATCGCCTGCGCCATCTTGCGAAACGGGGCCACCGCGGCGCAATCACCACGTTGTGGCTGCTCGGACCGCACGGACAAGCTGCTGTCCCTCGTGCTCATCGCCAATACGCTGATCAATGCGATGGCGACGGCGCTCGTCACCGCGATCGCGATCCTGTTCTTCGGCCATGCGGAAAGCGTGATCACGGTCGCCACGGCCGTCGTCGCATTCCTGCTGATCGTGTTCGCGGAGATCTCGCCCAAGATCATCGGCGCCACCTATCCGGAACGTATCTCGCTCGGCTCCAGCTATGTGCTGCGTCCGCTGATGAAGGTCGCCAAGCCGGCGATCTGGTTCGTCAACCTGTTCGTGAAAGGCCTGTTGCGCCTGCTGCGTATTCGCGGTCTCGGCGTCGGCCATGCGGATGCCCAGCAGCGCCTGTCGCCGGAAGAACTGCGTTCGGTCGTGCTGGAAGCGGGCAGTTATATCCCGCAAAAGCACAAGAGCATCCTGCTGAACCTGTTCGACCTGGAAAAGATTTCCGTCGAAGACATCATGACGCCGCGCCCCCAGATCGAGGCGCTGAACCTCGCGTTGCCGGTCGAGGACATCAAGGCCGAGCTGACCACGTGCTACCACAACAAGCTGCCCGTGTATGAAGGCGAGATCAACCGCATCGTCGGCATCCTGCACGTGCGCAAGGCCGTCGCGCTGCTGAACGAGGAAGACGACCTCACGATCGAGCACTTTCGCGAGCTGTTGACGGAGCCCTGTTTCATCCCGCAAGACACGGGCGTCTTCACGCAGCTCCAGTATTTCCAGGAAAACAAGGAACGCCTGGGCATCATCGTCGACGAATACGGCGAGGTGCAGGGGCTCGTCACGCTCGAAGACATCATCGAGGAAATGATCGGCGACTTCACGACGTCCACCCCGGGCGCCGCGCGCAGCGATGCGATGGCGTGGAATGCCCAGGGCGAAGTCCTGCTCGAAGGCGCGACCGCCGCTGCGCGACATCAATAAAAAGCTGGGTCTCGACCTGCCTCTCGACGGCCCCAAGACCGTCAACGGCCTGCTGCTGGAACAGCTCCAGGAAATCCCGGAATTCCCCATCGCCCTCAAGATCGGCAACTGTGTGATCGAAGTCGTGCAAGTGCAGAACCAGGCCATCAAGGTCGTGAAACTGTTGCGGCCGGCCGCGGTCAAACGCTGGCTGGCAGCCTGATCGGGCTTGGCCGGCCGAGCGCCGCCGGCCACGATCCTGCGGTTTGCCCCCTGTCCTTGCACGAGGAATAACGATGTTGTTCACCCGACATTGCATAGGTCACACATACCATTTCGTCCACGTGGTATGCATGCATCTTTCCCCACGACAAAGTCTTGACCGATTAGATGCCTAC
>NZ_CDRNIL010000083.1:0-3745 GCF_977014125.1 Massilia phosphatilytica | reverse complement strand
TGCCCTATTTACTCGTTCAGTTACGTATTGCTAAGGTTAAAACGGAGGAGTTAGTTGGATGATCCAGCACCTAAGGTTAAAACGGAGGAGTTATCGTTCGGATGATCCAGCACCTGAGCGGCGCCTCGCGAAAGACCCCATCGAACCCGTTTGGCGCGATGACTTGTTGGGGGGGGTTATGACGCTGACCGGACGTTGGGAAGATGGCTCCCCGATGCTCGCCGTACCGTACTACGCACGGATGAATCGCGTCACCGCTCCAGTGAAGTTTGCGCCCAATGGACCGGTTGTCGACTACGCACCGGGGACCACGTCAGGATTCGACATTGTCGCCGCTTCTCCGAAGTCATCCGACGACGCCAGCCACAAAGTCGTCTCACGAGTGTGGATAAAAAGCTGATAGGAATGACCTGTGGTCCATGCCGACGTCCGCTGACAAACATCGTGTCTGCTCAGGAAAACACCATGAAATCGCTTGCTATCGTTGCGTCGTCGCTCGTCATCCTTGCCTGTAGCCCTTCCGTCTCGGCACATGCCGCGCTCCCTCAACCGCAGGCGGCGCTCAAGAGCGAATCCAGGCAGCGGCTGGTTGTACTAAACGGATATCGGCGGCGAACCCGACGACAGCGAATCGCTCGTCCGGCTCATGCTTTATTCCAATCAGATCGATATCGAAGGGTTGATCGCCACGACATCGGTCTGGATGAAGCACGAATCTCATCCCGAGGCGATCAGCACGATGATCGAAGCTTACGGCAAAGTCCGGACGAATCTGTTGCTTCACGAAGCCGGCTTTCCCAAACCGGAAACCCTGCTGAAAAAGCTCGCGACAGGACAACGCGATTATGGTGTGGATGGCATCGGCCGGGGTAAGGACTCGGACGGTTCGCGCCTGATCGTCCGGGCGCTCGAATCGAACGATCCACGCCCTTTGTGGGTCGCCGCTTGGGGTGGGATCAACACACTGGCGCAAGCCATGCACACGATCAAGGAAACGAGGAGTCCGGACGAGGTCAGGAAATTCGCGGCGAAGCTCCGTGTCTATGCGATTTCCGATCAGGACGACGCCGGCGCCTGGCTCCGCAAGAACTTCCCCGACATTTTCTATATCGTCAGCCCTGGCGGCTATGGCAACGCGACCTGGACCGCGATCAATTCGGTTGTCGATGGAATTGATAATTCGACGATTGGCAACAGATGGCTCGCGCAACATATCCAGCAAGGCCACGGCCCGCTTGGCGCCGCATATCCGGACGTCGGCTGGGGAATGGAAGGCGATACGCCTTCGTTTCTTGGCCTGGTTCCCAATGGATTGAACGTGCCGGATCGGCCGGACTTCGGGGGATGGGGCGGCCGCTACGAACTTTACACGCCTTCGGTGTCCGGTCTTGGCGATCATGTCGAGGGAGGCGTCCCCATTGAAGCCGAAACCCGGTCCATCTGGAGCAATGCGACTGATTCCTATACGCCTTACGGCGCAAGTGATTATGGACGTGCGCACAAACCAGGCACCAAGGTCTACATGGACTTTCGAACCACCCTGTGGCGGTGGCGCGCTGAGTTCCAGAACGACTTCGCCGCGCGGATGGATTGGAGCGTAAAGCCATATGCGGCGGCCAATCATCCGCCCGTACCAAGGCTCGCCATGCCTGACCAGATATCGGTGCATTCGGGCGAAATTTTCAGCCTGAGCGCAGCCGGCACCACAGATCCCGACGGCGATAGTTTGTCTTACCTTTGGTTCCATTACCCGGAAGCCGGTACCTGGAAGAGCGTAATTCCGCCCGAAGGCGCGGAAAATGTATTCCATGTGGCGTTCCGTGCGCCGGTGGTCGCAAAACCGGAAACCGCGCACTTCATCCTGAAAGTGACGGATAAGGGATCGCCCCCGCTGACGCGATACAAGCGGGTCATCGTTACCATCGCTCCCGCTTCTTAAGTCGCCTTGTTCAGATTACCCTTGAAACGGACGTGTCCACTATTGACAGTACATCTCAGTACGCCGATCGCCATGATGAAAGCGCCACAAGTGGTCCGTATCGCCACTACACCAAGCTTGAAATCAGGTGGCAACCGCAGGTGGTACGATGCCCGTGTCGAGCAACCGGAGAGTTTTCGTCAGTCATCGATTCGTCGCCTTCCTCGATTACGTTTGGCTTTACGCCAGGGTGTGTCGGGCACGATACCTCATCGCCCTTGCGCGCTACAAAACGGTTGTCGAAACGCATCGTTGACGAGGCAGTAATGACTTTGCCTCCGTGATCAGTGCTATCGCCAAGCCGTATGAGATTCATAATGATCGTACTGTTCTTGTGCAGAGTAAATTGTTGATAAAACTTCGAACGCGTTGGCGTGGGTTGACTATGCGCTCCGGTCAAGTGCATGGTTATTTGTAGCGGAAATACAGGTTGCCAAATTCGAGAAGTTTGTTTTCTCGGCGATTCTCTCTTGATGTTTTACGAAGATCGATGTTTTTTACATCTGGCCAGCCAAAAGTTTTGAAAATGGCCTCTGCGATCCGGACAAATCCCATGAGCTTTTGGGAAACTCTAAACGCTATCACTGCAGATATCGCGCTACAAGAAGCGAACCCTATAGGTAAAAATAACTGCATATCTGCCTCAAGAAACATTTCTAATCCATTCTGCATTAAAAACATTAGTATTACAATCAAATACGCAAGAATAGAGCACCACATCCAGGCCTTTACTGATTTACGGTAATGCACCATTCGCCCGGATGTCGCATGTGGATACACCGCGAGTAGATCATCACTGTCGCGTTTGATGGCGTAAGCTATATATTGATCGTTTCCCATCGGCTCCGCGACAACCGCAACGGTGTCCCCGTTACGCATGGGCATCATCCAAAGCCAACCTTTCACTTGTTTACCATTGAGATCGAACTCGACCCAGTCAGCTTCTTCATCCGCATTGCTGGCCATGCCGAGCAGGCCAATGCCAGTCGCGCCCATGCTCATGGCCGAGGCCGCTATTACGGTGATGCCGATTTGTTGATGCTGAACTTCGGTCAACACAAAGTCGTGGCTGCGTCGCGATTGTTTGAGCCCTGAGATCGCTCCTCGCAATAACACCGTCGAATTGTCTGGTTCTTGGTTTTTCATGAGAGCTTGGTCATCGCATCCACAAAATCCTTTCCCTGCTGGGAATGGTCCGTATATCGTGCAACACTATGATCTGTGATACGCAATATCGTTTCTTGCCCAGTACCAAAAGCACATCGGGAACACCAGCTTTCTAACTCGTTTGGCGTGATCTGGTCCACCATCGTCTGAAGTATAAGCAATCCCATCGTTACCTCCCAGCCGGTTAACATGGTGACAGCCCGCAGCGCTGCCCAGGCGACCACTCGTGTGGTAACCGTTTCTACGGCTTCGATGACGACAATTGTCCCGTACCGCATTGCCAACTTTTTAAGCAAAGGTGCTGTAGTACTCATCGTGTCAATCAACGTTGCCGTGCCCGCTGCCACACCTATAAAAGCTTTTCCGGTATAAATTCCTAACACATCAAATTGTTGTTTTTGGTAAGCATCAGAGGCCTTCTCCTCGTCAATCCAAGCAGAGATGAATGTACCGAAACTGCTCAACCCACTACCTACCATTTTCCAACTCTGCGAACGGATGGAATCTTTCAGTGCTCCGTAATATGGCATCATCGTGATCGTGATCAGCGACGACAGCATTGACGCGCCTGACTGCATCAACTTGATCTGGTAATCCCCC
>NZ_CDRNIL010000082.1:0-8613 GCF_977014125.1 Massilia phosphatilytica | reverse complement strand
GGGCATCATCGAGAACATCCGCCGGGGCCGTTCGTCCTGCCCGGCTTCTTGTCGTCCTTCCGACCCTGATCATATGGCAGCAGTCCTCCCCAACACCACCCCTGGCACTGCGTTGCCCGGGCTGGCGCGTGCCCTCGTGCAGGCGGGACGCTTGACGCTGCCCCAGGCGGACACGCTGCAAAAGAAGGCGTCGGCCGACAAGGCCGGTTTCATCGACACCCTGCTGGGTGCCGGCGCCGTCGACGCGCGTTCCCTGGCTGCCTTTTGCGCCGAAACCTTCGGCTATCCCCTCCTCGACCTCGCCACCTTCAGCCTCGAGTCGCTGCCCGTCAACGCCATCGATGCCAAGCTGATGCAGGCCCAGCGCGTCGTCGCGCTGGCACGGCGCGGCAACAAGATGTCGGTGGCGCTGTCCGACCCGACGAATACCCAGGCGCTGGACCAGATCAAGTTCCAGAGCGAATCGACGGTCGAGCCGGTGATCGTCGCTCACGACGCCCTGCTGGCCCTGCTGGCGAATATCTCCAAGAGCGCCGAGCAGGACTTGAGCGAGCTGGTCGGCGAGGAAGGCGAGATCGAGTTCGCCGAGGAAGAAGCGCCGACACAGGCATCGGAAGCGGCCGCCGCCGAGGTCGAGGACGCGCCCATCGTGCGCTTCCTGAACAAGGTCCTGATGGATGCGATCACCCTGGGCGCGTCGGACATCCACTTCGAGCCCTACGAAAAGCAGTACCGCATCCGCCTGCGCGTGGACGGCGTGCTGCGCGACCACCTGGCGCCGCCGCTGTCGATCCGCGACAAGCTCGTCTCGCGCATCAAGGTGCTGGCCAAGCTCGACATCTCGGAAAAGCGCGTGCCGCAGGACGGCCGCATGCGCCTCGTGCTGTCGCCCACGAAGACGATCGACTTCCGCGTCAGCACGCTGCCGACCCTGTTCGGCGAAAAGACAGTCATGCGTATCCTGGACGCGACGCAGGCCCAGATGGGCATCGACGCGCTCGGTTACGACCCGGACCAGAAGGCCCTGCTGATCGATGCGATCACGCGCCCGTACGGCATGGTGCTCGTCACGGGCCCGACGGGTTCCGGCAAGACCGTGTCGCTGTACAACTCGCCTGAACCTGCTGAACAAGCCCGGCATCAATATCTCGACGGCGGAAGACCCGGCCGAGATCAACCTGCCGGGCGTGAACCAGGTCAACGTCAACGACAAGGCGGGCCTGACCTTCCCCGTCGCGCTGAAAGCCTTCCCGCGCCAGGACCCGGACATCATCATGGTCGGCGAGATCCGCGACCTGGAAACGGCCGACATCGCGATCAAGGCCGCGCAGACGGGTCACATGGTGTTTTCCACCCTGCACACGAACGACGCGCCATCGACCCTGACGCGCCTGATGAACATGGGCGTGGCGCCGTTCAACATTGCCTCGTCCGTCATCCTGATCACCGCCCAGCGCCTCGCGCGCCGCCTGTGCACGTGCAAGCAGCCGCTCGACATCGGACGCGACACGTTGAAGGCGGCAGGCTTCCGCGACGGCGACCTGGACGGAGACTGGAAGCCCTACGGCCCGATCGGCTGCGAGCGCTGCCTCGGCTCCGGTTACAAGGGCCGCGTGGGCATCTACCAGCTCATGCCGATCTCGCCGGCGATCGAGGCCCTGATCCTGGCCCACGGCAACGCAATGCAGATTGCCGCCCAGGCCGAGGCCGACGGCGTGAACTCGCTGCGCCGCTCCGGCCTCATGAAGGTCAAGCAGGGTCTCACCAGTCTCGAGGAAGTGCTCGGCTGCACGAACGAATAAGGATTCAACATGGCAACGACATCCGTCCCGGCGCGCCGCGGCGCAAGCGCGCAAGTCAAGGAATACATCTTCGCCTGGGAAGGCAAGGACAAGACCGGCAAGACCGTGCGCGGCGAAATGCGCGCCGGCGGCGAGACCATCGTGAACGTGACCCTGCGCCGCCAGGGCATCATGGTGACCAAGGTCAAGAAGAAGGCTTATCGCAGCGGCAAGAAGATCCAGGACAAGGACCTGACCCTGTTCACGCGCCAGCTGGCCACGATGATGAAGGCCGGCGTGCCGCTGCTGCAATCGTTCGACATCGTCGGCAAGGGCCACGCGAACCCGTCCATGTCGAAGCTGATCATGGACCTGCGCGCCGACATCGAGACGGGCACCAGCCTGAACAACGCCTTCCGCAAATACCCGCTGTACTTCGACCCGCTGTTCTGCAACCTGGTCGGCGCCGGCGAACAGGCCGGTATCCTGGAAGACCTGTTGACACGCCTCGCGATCTACAAGGAAAAAACGCTCGCGCTGAAGAGCAAGATCAAGGGCGCGCTGATGTATCCGTGCGCGATCATGGCGATCGCCTTCATCGTCACGGCCGTGATCATGATCTGGGTGGTGCCGGCGTTCAAATCCGTGTTCTCCAGCTTCGGCGCGAACCTGCCGGCGCCGACGCTGATCGTGATGGGCATCTCCGACTTCGTCGTGCAATGGTGGTACATCATCTTCGGCTCGATCTTCGGCGCCCTGTACTTCTTCTTCCAGTCCTGGCGCCGGTCGCTCAAGATGCAGCAGTTCATGGACCGCGTGCTGCTGCGCCTCCCCGTCTTCGGCGAAGTGATACGCAAGGCCACGATCGCCCGCTGGACCCGCACGCTGGCGACGATGTTCGCGGCCGGCGTCCCGCTCGTCGAAGCGCTGGACTCGGTCGGCGGCGCGTCCGGCAACAACGTCTACCTGGACGCGACGAAAAAGATCCAGACGGAAGTCAGCACCGGCACCAGCCTGACAGGCCGCGATGCAGAACGCCAATGTCTTCCCGAACATGGTCACGCAAATGGTCGCCATCGGCGAAGAATCCGGCGCGCTGGACGGCATGCTCGGCAAGGTGGCGGACTTCTACGAGGAAGAGGTGGACGAGGCCGTCAAGGCGCTGTCGTCGCTGATGGAACCCTTGATCATGGTCGTGCTGGGCGTGCTGATCGGTGGTCTGGTCGTCGCGATGTATCTGCCGATCTTCAAGCTGGGCTCGGTGGTGTAACTTACCTGCCGCAGTGCAGCGTCGTCCGCCGCAAGCGAATGCGCACGTGCGGCGTCCGGATGCCGGCCAGTAATCCCCAGGCCGCCGCCCAGCGCAGCGCACGGTCGGTGGCCGGGCCCAGCGGCCGTGCCGCCGCCGCGCGCTGCAATGCGAGCGACATGCGTTTCATCGCATAGAGTTTTCGATCGGATAGCGGTATGACCATGCTTGCAGAATAGCAAGGCTGGCCATGCTCGACTGTGACATGCCTAACGCTTCACTGACCTGCGCCAACGTGCGCTACCGCACCGTGTAACCCAGCAATGGCTGGTATGTTGTTGATAGATCTTCAACATTTACCGGTACAATCCCATGTCCTCTTGCCCCGAATGCGGTTCCACCTATATACGCAGGATCGCGCGTACGCCCCTGATGCGCATCCTGTGGAGCAGCGAGCACATCCTGTGCAGCGACTGCGGGGAGCGCTCGCTGGTGTTTCCCAAGCTGAAAAACTTCGTCGCCAAGAGCAGCACGCCGGTCCGGCAGGCACGCATCAAGCCGAACAGCCCGCTTCATCCCTGAGCGCGTTCGAACCCGGCCAACCCACCGAACTGCTCGATGGCAAAGTCGATGAATAACCTGGCCCGCAGCGGCTGAAACTGCCGCGACGGATACAACAGGTATAAATCCTGCGCCCGCGCCGACCACCCGTCCAGCACCCGCACCAGTTCGCCGCTGTCCAGCAAATCGCGGACCAGCCAGTCCGGACAGACGCCGATCCCGCTGCCCAGCACCAGCGCCTCGCGTATCGCCAGCGCATTGTTCACACGGAAGCGGCTCGACACCGGCAACCGCGCGTGTTCGTCGCCACGGAACAAATCCACCGTATTGCCCGGCGTCCAGGCGAAACGCACGAAGTCGTGCGCGGATAAGTCGTCAGGGACAGCCGGCACGCCGCGCCGCGCGAGAATACGCTGGCGCCGCCACCAAAAAGCGCGGCACCGTCGCCAGATGCCGGCCGATCGCATCCGGCGGCAAGGTGCCGCCCAGCCTGAACGCGACGTCGACGGCTTCCTCGACGAGGTCGACGAAACGGTCGTTCAGGATCAGCTCGACGTCGATGGCCGGGTGGTTGGTCATGAATTGCTGCACCATCGCGTTGATGCGGAACTGGCCCAGCGCAACGGGCGCATTGATCCTCAACAGTCCCGCCGCCTGGCCCGTCATGCCTTGGACGGCACCCACGGCCGCGTCGAACTGCTCGATCACCCGTCGGGCGTCGGCGTGGAAACGCTGCCCCTGCTCGGTCGGGGACAGGCCGCGCGTGCTGCGTTCGAACAGGCGCACGCGCAATCTGCCGCTCCAGCTGGGCCAGCCATTTGCTGACGGTGGGCTGCGTCGTGCCGAATTCGCGGGCCGCCGCCGAGAGGCTGCCCAGTTCGAGCGTGCGCACGAAGACGCGCATTGCGTGGAGCGTATCCATTCGGTTATTCGATATTGGAATGAGTTATCTTCGATCCTACCATCTTCATCGCCATTCCAGAATGACCTATCGCGTGGACGCCCATTTCAAGGAGCCCACCATGATCCGACACAGGCCGCTCGCGGCACTCACCCTCGCCCTGGCATTCCAATCGCAACCC
This sequence comes from Massilia phosphatilytica, assembly GCF_977014125.1. Lineage (NCBI taxonomy): Bacteria > Pseudomonadati > Pseudomonadota > Betaproteobacteria > Burkholderiales > Oxalobacteraceae > Massilia > Massilia phosphatilytica. The sequence continues at coordinate 3,940 of NZ_CDRNIL010000082.1, read as the reverse complement.
GCGCTGGCGGGCGGCCACTGGCTCACGTCCTGGTACGCGGCGCCGCAACCGGCCTGGGACAGCAGTTTCACGCTGCCGATGAACGTCCCGGCCCGCCTCGACGATGCCACCCTGCGCGAGACCGTCCGCCTCAGCGCCGGCGGACAACGCATCCGCCTCGTGTTCTCGAACCGGTATGGCCGCGAGCCGGTCCAACTCGGCGCCGTGCGCGTCGGACCGGCCGACGATGGCCCCGGCAGCCGGACGCTGACGTTTTCCGGCCAGCCAGGCGTCGCCATCGCGCCGGGCGCCACGGTGACGAGCGATCCCGTCGCCTTGCCCGTGCGGCCGTTGGCGCGGCTGGCCGTGACGACCCGGCTGCCCGCGCCCACGCCCATCGCCAGCTTTCACTGGGGCGCGCAGCAGACCATGCAAGTCACCATGGGCAGCGACACCACCCGGTTCGGCGGACGCCTGTTCCTCGACCACGCCATCGCCATGGTCGAGGCGGCGATACCGGGCCGCACCGTCGTCGCTCTCGGCGATTCGATCACGGACGGCAACGGGTCGACGCCGGATGCGGATCGCCGCTGGCCCGACCTCCTCGCGGAACGGCTCGCACGGCACGGCATCGCCGTCGCCAATGCGGGCATCTCGGGCGGCAGGCTGGCGCGCAACGGCATGGGGCAGAGCGCCCTCGCCCGCTTCGGGCGCGACGTGCTCGGCCAGCCCGGCGTGACGGACGTGATCGTTTTACTCGGCATCAACGACATCGGCTGGCCGGGCAGCCCGTTCGCACCAGGCGAGCACGCCGCCACGCTGGGACAAGCGCGCGTACAAGCAACTGGTCGCCGCGGCCCACGTGCGCGGCGTGCGCGTGACGGCGGGCGCGCCACTGCCGCCGTTCGAAGGCGCCCTCGCTGGCACGCCGTACGCCGGCCACTACAGTCCTGAAAAGGAGTGCCTGCGCCAGCAACTGAACCAGTGGATCCGCACGGCCGGCGCGTTCGATGCCGTCGTCGACTTCGACGCCGTCCTGCGCGACCCGTCCAACCCGCGCCGCCTGCGGCCTGCGTTCGGATTCGGGCGATCATTTGCATCCGGGCGACGCGGGCTATCGGGCGATGGCCGAGGCCATCGACATCCAGCCGTTCCGGGCGCACGCGCCGGCGCTATCCATCGCCCATCGGCCAGCGCCACAGGCGGCCCGCTGACGGGACAGGTACGGCCCGCCGCCTTGCCTCGGCGGCAACTTCGCCTACACTCGGCGTTCCGCCCATCCGCGTCGACGAGGAACGCCATGTCCAGGTCCGGAAAGCCTGCCGATTTCGCGATCATCCGTTCCGCGTTACCGGGCGTGGATGCCGTGGAAGCCCGCAGCGATCACGTGTTCGCCCGCCACAGCCATGAACAGTTCGGCGTCGGCATCATGCTGGCCGGCGGCCAGACCTCGAGCAGCGGGCGCGGCCGGTAGAGGCCCTGGCGGGCGACATCATCACCGTGAACCCGGGCGAAGTGCGCGAGCAGGCGCCCTTCTCCGGCAGCACCCCGGGCATGGCGCATGCTGTACCTGCCTCAGCCGCTCGCCAGTGCCACGGCGGCCGACCTGAGCGAAGGCGCCAGCCATGAGTACGTTTTCCATGACCCCGTCGCCCACCCATGCCGCGCTGGCCGCCTGTTTTCACCGCCTCTACGCGGCCGTCGCCGCGCCCGCGGCGGCGACGACGCGGCAAGCCTGTTGCGCGAGCAGTTGCTGCTGGAACTACTGCACGGCCTGCGAGACGATGGCGCGCGCTCGCGGCGGACGCCGGCCACTGTTGCGATCGCGCATGCGCGGACCATGATCGACGATGCGCCCGCTACCGCATGGCGTCTCGCCGACCTGGCCGGCCGGTATCCAGGCTCGCCGCTTGCGGCTCGCTGCGCCAGTTCGCCGGAGCGACCGGGCTGACGCCCCATGCCTACCTGATCCAGCGCCGCATCGAAGCGGCGCGCGCCCTGCTCGCGCGCGGCGCGGCGCTGGCCGACGCCGCGGCGGCCAGCGGCTTCGCCGACCAGAGCCACATGACGCGCATCTTCATCCGCACCTACCTGGCGCTGGCCATGCTGCTCGTCGGCAGCACCGTCGTGGCCAGCAAGATCGCCGCCGGCGCCCTGCCGCCGTTCAACACCCGGCCATGGCCTTGTTCCGCTCGCCTTGTCCGCTTCCGCTGCTGCCGGCGTGCGGCACGCCCGGCGCCCTGCGTCCCCGGCAGCCGACGGGGCGATCCGTCCTGCAGGGACTGGCCGGCACCGCCGGGTGCACGGCCCTGTTGACGGCCGGCTTGCGCGCCGCGTCGGCGGCCTGACGCCGGCGTCATCCTCGGCACGCTGCCTGTCGTCGCGACCGTCGTCGCCGTGGCCCTGCTCGGCGAACGGCCGCGGCCCGTGCTGCTCGCCACCGTCGCGCTGGCGAGCGCCGGGCTGTTCGTCCTGCATCGGCAACCGGCGGGCAGCGCGGCCGGTTCGCTGTCCGGCAATGCGCTCGTGTTCGGCGCCGTGCTGTGCGAAGCCTGCTTCATCCTGCTCAACAAGCGCTTGCGCGTCGCCGTGCCGCCCCTCGCCCTGTCGACGCTGATGAGCTCCATCGGCCTGGCGGCCTCCCTGCCGTTCGCACTGGCGGAAGCGGCGTGGACGGCCCCCGGTCGCGTCTGATCCGCACTGCTCGCCGTCGGCTATTACGCGCTGTTGCCGACCGTCGGCGGCTTCCTGCTCTGGTACGCGGGGGCGGCCCGGGTCGGCGCGACGGAAGCGGCGCTGTTCACGGCGCTGGCACCGGTCGCCGCGCTGCTGCTCGCGGCCCTGCTGCTGGGCGAGACGGTGGGATCGCGGCAACTGGCCGGCATCGCATTCGTCCTGGCGGCGGTGGGTGCGCTGGCCTTCGCCAATGAGCGATGAGGGTATGTGTTAATTCGCGCAGGCCTTGCCGCCGACGCCGTGGTAGCCCTTCGCCTTCGCGTCGGCCTCCGCCATGTATTCGCCCTTCTTGGTCTTGCCGTAGTACTTGTCGCCTGCGCAGTGGTAGACCTTGCTGGAGCTGTTCGCCCAGACCTTGCCCGCGCCACCGCCGGGCGCCTGTTCCCTTGCTGCCGGCGCCGTCTTCGGCGACTTCGCGGCGGCGGGGGCGCCGTGGGTCGCGGCATGTGGCGCCGCATCCGGTGCGAGCGGATTCGGCACGGTCGTCTGGGCAAATGCCGCGGCTGCCGTCAAGGCGCCGAGCAGCAATACGAGATGTCGTTTCATGGCTTTCTCCATAGGATTTGCGAACGTCGTCCTCCACGGACGAGCCGCATGATATTCCCACACGCCATGACAACACGAAAAAATGACCCAAACCGTAACGTGCGCGCGCCTGGTGCAGAACTATCATTTGCAGGCGTTGTACATACATGGGAACGGTCATGGAACAGCCGCAGTCGTTCCTGAACGAACGGGCGGACCGCCGCATTCCGCCGCACGCGTCGAACGACGGCGCGCCGCCGCAACACCCGGACGCCATCCTGCGCGCCGTGCACCGTTGCGCGCCGCCGTAGGCATGCCGCCATGTCCAGCACGCCGCCCGACCTCGACGACATCGGCCCGCTGCTGCGCACCGACACCGCGCCGGCGCACCCTGCGCGCGCACCGGACCTCGCGCGCCGCTTCGTGCTCGGCACCCGCACCTGGACCTTCGTCATCCTGCTTGGCCTGTACGTCCTGCCCGGACTCGTCGGCCATGAACCGTGGAAACAGGACGAGACGTATATCGCGGACGTCGTGAGCAATATGCTGGCGACCGGCGACGCGGTCGTGCCCAGGATGGCGGGCGAGGCGTTCATGGAAAAGCCGCCGCTGTTCTACTGGGTCGCGGGCGCGCTCGCGACGTTGACGTCGCCCGTGCTGCCGCTGGCCGACGGCGCGCGCCTGGCCACCGGCGCGTTCG
>NZ_CDRNIL010000081.1:0-2612 GCF_977014125.1 Massilia phosphatilytica | reverse complement strand
TTATCTGGTTTCCCTTCGTTCAGTTGCGTATTGCTAAGGTTAAAACGGAGGAGTTCGTTGGATGATCCAGCACCTGTGCTCATCCCGATGCGAGGAAGCGCGCGCCCACGCCGCCCCGCGCACATTGCTTTCGTAGGCGACGATGCCGCCTTCGACCAGCACCGATGCCGCCAGCAGCGGCGGGATCTGCACGGCCGGCGTACCGGCCGGCTGCGGCATCTCCAGCGCACGCACGATCTTGCGTTCGGTGAGCAGGTTCTGCAGGTTCTCGCGTTCGACCGGGATGAACCAGCCGGAGTCCTGCAGCGCCCGGATCAGCAGCGACGACGCGCCCTGCGTCACCGCCGTGGAAAAAGAACTGTCCGGGGCGGGCTTGTACTGGCCGGTCTGGTCGCGGATGCCGTACACGGCCACCGCGATCTTGCCCTTGGGCGGCGGCAGCGACAGCAGGTCGCGCGTGATGGCGGTGGCGGGCGTGAGCCGCGCATTGTCGCGTACCGGCGACGGCGCATGGGCGCAGCCGCCCAGCAGGGACAGCAGTGCGAGCGCGGCTGGCCACGCACGATGCGGCGCGCTCATTGCCCCACCTCGAACGAGGTGACGGCACCGGTCGTCTTGTCCGTGGTGGTCACGCGCAGTTGTCCCCCGCCCAGGTCGGTCACCGTGATGACGAAGTTTTCGGTCGAGAATGTCCCTGGCAACAGTTTGCCGTCCGATCCCATCAGCTTCGACGTCGCGGCGGAAGCGAGCTGGCTCAGCATCATGCGTTCGAGCGTCTGGTTGAACTGTTCGAGAGGCGTCTGGTTCAGCGGCGACGCCCCGCCCAGACCCGACTGTCCGTGCCTGTTGGTCGCCGATGCCGAGCCGAGCAGGCCCGGGCCGTTGGACGGCGCGCCGCCGAAATTCGGATTGACCGGCACGTAGACCAGTTCGGACGCGCACGCGGCGCCACCGCACAGCGCGAGACCACAGGCGAGAGGCAGGGACAGTCGGAGAAACATGGCTCACTCCTTCAGGCGGGATCAGAATTCGTCGGGCGCGAGGTCGGCATCGCGGATGAGCGTACGTTGGCGCTCGATGTCCAGGACGGCCCGGTAGGCGCTTTCGGCGGCGTTTTCGCCCAGCGCCTCCAGCCCGGTGCGCGCGGGCGGCAGTTGCACCTGCAGCACCCGGCGGGAGCCGTACTCGATCCAGACCTGGGTGCCCCAGCGCGCCGACGGGCGCTCGCGGATGGCGATCGTGTAGCGGTCGCTGTTCGGCTTGTCGAGCCAGGCGGCAATGAAGTACTGGCAGAATTCATGGCCCGCGACCGTGATGGCCTGGTTCGTCACGATGCCCCAGCCATCCGGCTCCAGGTTGCGCTCGGGCGCCTGCGCACCGGCGTGAGCGGCAAGCGGGCAGGTCGCCGCCAGCACGAGGCAGGCGAGGCGACTTGCGTAAGCGAGCGGAAATGATTGTTGCATAAAAGTTATAAAATAGACAAGATCGGCACATGCAGTCTATCGGTATGGATGGGACGCTCCATGAGCGTTGTCAGACATCTCGAGGGACGGGTTCGGGTGGTGTTAAGCTCGCGGCGCAGGGACGGCGCGCCGCGCCGCCTGCTCAGCCGAGGACATCATGGCCGTACGAACCGCCCTGCTCATCATCGACATGCAAAAAGGCATGCTCAGCCCGACCCTGCCGCCCCGGAACAACCTGCAGGCGGAAGACAACATCACCCGCCTGCTGGCCGCCTGGCGGGAACGAGATCAACCGGTCGTCCTGGTGCGCCACATCAGCCGCGCGCCGGCGTCGGTCTTTGCGCCCGGCCAGAGCGGCGCCGAATTCCAGGAACGTTTTAGGCCGCTGGCGCACGAACACGTCGTCGAAAAGAACGTGCCGGATGCCTTCATCAATACCGGGCTGGAACGTTGGCTGCATGCGCGCGGTATCCGCCACGTCGTCATTGCCGGCGTGAGCACGAACAATTCCGTCGAGGCGACGGCGCGCACGGCCGGCAACCTGGGGTTTCGACCATCGTCGCGGCGGATGCCTGCTTTACCTTCGACAAGGCGGACTTCGGCGGCACGCTGCGCAGCGCCGAGGACGTCCACCTGATGGCGCTGGCGAACCTGCACGGCGAGTATGCCGACGTGCGCGCGACCGATGACGTCCTGGCCGTCAGTCCCGCCGCCGCCGAACTGGGCGCGGACCATGGCGAGGTCGACTCCGCGAAGCGCTGCTCGACGGATTGCCCCGGCGTCCTGAGCCAGGCGTCGATCGCCGGCAGGTCCGGTCGTGCGGGGTCAAGCATGATGTCTCCTCACCGTCGTGGCAGCAGCCACCCGACCCGCCATTGCTCCCGCAGAGCCCGCGATCTTTGTTGCGTCACCTCAAGCTTCCGATCCCGTTCACCTTGATCAATTTTTATCGAATACACTATCCCCGCGACACATTCCCAACCTGAAAGAACCCTGAAAGGAGACGGCATGACTTTGAAATCGCTCATGGCCGACCGTGCGTCCGCTCGCAGCGGCCGGCGTCCGGCCGCGGACCAGTGCACGCCCCGATGACCCTGGTGAGCGCCGACGGCACCGGCAAGATGATCACACACACACACACACACACAC
>NZ_CDRNIL010000080.1:0-2339 GCF_977014125.1 Massilia phosphatilytica | reverse complement strand
TGTTAACGTACTTCGTTCAGTTACGTATTGCTAAGGTTAAAACGGAGGAGTTAGTTGGATGATCCAGCACCTCCATCGACTCGATCACCTTCTTCGCATCGCCGAACACCATCATCGTGTTGGGCTGATAAACGAGATCGTTGTCCAGCCCCGGCATACCCGGACGCCATCGACCGCTTGTTGACGATGATGCTCTTGGCCTTATACGCCTCGAGGATCGGCATCCCCGCGATCGGCGATTTCGGGTCCTTGGCCGCCGGGTTCACGACGTCGTTGGCGCCCAGCACCGAGCACGACGTCCGTCTGCCCGAACTCGCCGTTGATGTCTTCCATCTCCGCCACCTGGTCGTACGGCACCTCGGCTTCCGCGAGCAGCACGTTCATGTGGCCCGGCATGCGGCCCGCCACCGGGTGGATCGCGTAGCGCACCTGCACGCCGTGCGCGGTGAGCTTGTCGACCAGTTCCTTCACCGTGTGCTGGGCGCGCGCCACCGCCAGGCCGTAGCCCGGCACGATGATCACGGATTCCGCGTTCTGCAGGATGAACGCCGCGTCTTCCGGCGAGCCCGATTTCACCGGACGCTGCTCCTTGGCGCCGCCCGCGTCGGCCGCCGCGGCCTCGCCGCCGAAGCCGCCCAGGATCACGTTGAAGAACGAGCGGTTCATCGCCTTGCACATGATGTACGAGAGGATCGCGCCGCTGATCCGACCAGTGAGCCGGCGATGATCAGCATCGAATTGTTCAGCGAGAAGCCGATGCCGGCCGCCGCCCAGCCCGAGTACGCAGTTCAGCATCGACACGACGACCGGCATGTCCGCGCCGCCGATCGGGATAATGATCAACACGCCCAGCACGAACGACAGCACGGCCATCACGATGTACGGGGTCCATGCGGGCGCCGCGCCATTCGAGAAGCAGAACACGAGGCCGAGGCCGACGATGGCGATGGCCACGAGCAGGTTGATCATGTGCTGGCCCGGATAGCGCACGGGCGCACCCTGGAACAGGCGGAATTTATATTTGCCGGCCAGCTTGCCGAACGCGATCACGGAACCGGAGAACGTCACCGCGCCGACGAACGTGCCGATGAACAGTTCGAGGCGGTTGCCGAACGGGAGCCCTGCGCCGCGCGCGGCGATGTTGAACGCCCACGGCTCGGACCACGGCCGCCATGGCGATGCACACGGCCGCGAGGCCGATCAGCGAGTGCATCGCCGCGACCAGTTCCGGCATCTTGGTCATCTCGACCCGCCTGCGCCGCGATCGCGCCGGCCGTGCCGCCGATCGAGCACGCCGACGCAGCACGAGGTAAGACCCATGCCGTCCTGTGCCAGCATCGGCTGCCTCGAGCTTGTAGCATCAGGCCGACCGTCGTGACGATCGGCCAGGCCCATGCCGCGTCATGCCGAACAGCGTTGCCGCGTGCGCGACGTGGTGCGGGCGACGACGAGGCCCTTGAGCGCCTGGATGAAGCACACCGAGGCGACCAGGTACAGCGGACGTCAACCACGTTCATGCTCGATCAGGTTCATGCCGGCCTCCTCGGCACGGACAGCCCCGGCGGCGGCGTCTGCGGCCGGCTTCGCGGCCTTCGGTTCCTTCTTCTTGAACATCTCCAGCATGCGCTGCGTGACGAGGAAGCCGCCGAACACGTTCACGGCGGCCAGCGCCACGGCGATCGTCCCGGCGTCTGGCCGGTCAGGCTTCCGTCAGGCCGGCCGCCAGCATGGCGCCGACGATCACGATGGCCGAGACGGCGTTGGTCACCGCCAAGGCGCAGCGTCCGGTGAAATCGGGCTCGCCGGAAGACGCGGCGTTCATCCTGCAGAACGCGGAATCCGTGATCATCGTGCCGGGCTACGGCCTGGCGGTGGCGCGCGCCCAGCACACGGTGAAGGAGCTGGTCGACAAGCTCACCGCGCACGGCGTGCAGGTGCGCTACGCGGATCCACCCGGTGGCGGGCCGCATGCCGGGCCACATGAACGTGCTGCTCGCGGAAGCCGAGGTGCCGTACGACCAGGTGGCGGAGATGGAAGACATCAACGGCGAGTTCGGGCAGACGGACGTCGTGCTCGTGCTGGGCGCGAACGACGTCGTGAACCCGGCGGCCAAGGACCCGAAGTCGCCGATCGCGGGGATGCCGATCCTCGAGGCGTACAAGGCCAAGAGCATCATCGTCAACAAGCGGTCGATGGCGTCCGGGCTATGCCGGCCTGGACAACAGACCTCTTCTACCGGCCCAACACGATGATGGTGTTCGGCGATGCGGAGGGTGATCGAGTCGATGGAGGTGCTGGATCATCCAACTAACTCCTCCGTTTTAACCTTCACAATCGT